>NZ_JBLEBI010000053.1:0-37685 GCF_047340315.1 Streptomyces sp. AF1A | reverse complement strand
CCGGCGACGGCAGGTCCGCGCCCTCCGCGCCGGGACGGCACCCGCACGCGCCGCGCCGTCGGCCGACCCTGCCGAGCGCGGCGGAGCCGGCGGCCGCTACTGTCACGTGTCGTCCGATGTGCTCCCTGATGTGCAGCAGGAGGCAGTTGTTCCATGTCCGGTCGTATGAGGGCCGTCGCGTCGGCCGGGAGCCTGCCGGAGCTGACGCCCGGACGGCTGCTGGGGTCGTGGCAGCTGGACGTGCCCGCGCTCCTGCTGATCGCCCTGCTGGGCGGCCTGTACGGCTGGGGCCTGCTCCGGCTGCGCCGGGCGGGCGGGACCTGGCCGCCCGGCCGTACCGCCGCCTTCGCGCTGCTCGGCCTCGGCGGGCTCGCGGTGGCCACGATGTCGGCGCTCGCCGTCTACGACCACGTCCTGTTCTGGCCGGCCGCGGTGCAGAACGTCCTGCTGGACCTGGTCGCACCCCTCGGGCTGGCCCTCGGCGATCCGCTGCGGCTCGCGGTCGAGGCGCTGCCCGGGGGCGCCGCCGGGCGGGTGCGGCGCGTGATGACCGGCCGGCTCGTGCGGCTGCTCACGTTTCCTCTGGTGAGTACGGCACTGGTGCTGGCGACCGAGCTCACGGTCTATTTCACGCCCTACTTCGCCACGGCCCTGCGCGTGGGCTGGCTGCACGAGCTGATGTACCTGCACCTGCTGGCGGCCGGCTGTCTGTTCGTCGTACCGGTGCTCACCCATGAGCAGGCGCTGCCGAAGTGGTGCACACATCCGGTCCGGGCCGCGCTGGTGTTCCTCGACGGGATCGTCGACGCGGTGCCCGGCGTCGTGGTGATGACGCACGGCACGCTCATCGCGGGCGCCTGGTACCTCCACCACGCCCCGTCGTGGTCGCCGGACGTCCAGCGGGACCAGCAGTTCGGCGGCGGTGCGATGCTCAGCATCGCCGAACTGGTCGCGCTGCCCTTCCTGTTGGCGATCCTCGTGCAGTGGGCGCGCGCCGAGCGCGTCCAGGCCGCCGCCCTGGACCGGCGGCTGGACCGGGACCTCGCCCCGGCCGCGCCCCGCACGCCGGAACCCGGCCGGACCGAGCCCGGGCCCGAGCGCGTACGGCCCTGGTGGGAGACCGAGGAGAACGAGGTGGCGGCCAGGATTCGCCGCCAGCACGGGGAGGACTGACAGTGGGGATGTGACGTGGCTTCTCCGACGGGTCGCGGCCGTCCGCGCGGCGGAAGGAGCGCGGCACGCGGAGGATGCCCCCTGCGCGTCGCGGGCGAAAACCCCTTTCGTCCGCGCGGTGAGTGATCAGGATGAGCGGGTGCGGATCGTGACCTTCCCGGAAGAAGCCACCCCGAGCCCGCTGCGCGTGCAGGTGCGGGAGTTGCAGGAACAGGCCTGGCCGTCGGCGGACGGCCCGGCCGGCCCTCCGCAGGCGCCGGTGCACGATCCGCTCCTGCGGCCGTTGTCGATGCTGGCCGTGGAGGGCGCGACGGTGGTGGCCGCGCTGGACGTGCTGTTCAAGGAGATCGTCCACGCCGGCGGGCGGTATGCGGCCGGCGGCGTGAGCACGGTGGTGACCCGGCGGGAGTCGCGCGGCCGGGGGTACGGCCGGCGCCTGGTGGCGGCGGCCCGGGAAGCGATGATCGGGCGAGGGCTGGACCTGGGGCTGTTCACCTGCGACAGGACGCTGCGGGTGTTCTACGAGGGCGCCGGCTGGCGGGCGCTCCCCGGGACGGTGCTGGTGGGCGGGACACCGCAGGATCCGTTCCCGAGCGACCGGCCCGGCTTCGACAAGGTCACCATGGCGGACTTCTTCAGCCCGGCGGCCCGGCGGGCGGAGGCCACGTTCCACGGCAGCCGCATCCCGCTGTACCCGGGGGAGATCGACGCGCTCTGGTGAGGGGGCGCCGCCCCCGCGCGCACCGGCCCGGGGCCGCAGGCGGCCGGCCGGACGACTTGGCGCGAGGCCGGCGCCCGGATCGGCCGCCGGCCGAAGCCGGCGATTTGTGGCGCGGACGGTCACCCGACCACGTGTGGCCGGAATGCATCCGGCGCGCGGGGATCACCGGAACGCGCGGCATTGCGCCCGGCCTCGCGCGGCCGCGGCGGGAATGCAGGTGAATCGGCGAACCGGAGCGGCGCACGCCGGATACCGGGCGATCCGACCCTTCGGAACACCCGGGAAGAAGTGGTCCGCCAACCATGACCGGTTGAAGTCTTATTGACCGTTGCATTCTTCTGATTCAGTGGAACGCGTTGTGAATCACACCCACTGAGGAGGCCACATGGCCGAAGTCAGGAAGGTCGACCGTCCGGCGGTCACCGCGTCGTCCCGTCCCTGCGCGTTCGTGTCGCCGGACAAGGGCAACGCGCCCACCATCACGCCCGTCCGCAAGCAGGCGGAGCCCGTCACGGCCCCCGCTGAGCAGCGGAAAGAGTGTGAACCGGCCTAAGGGCTGAGGTACCTCCGGGGCCCCGCCCGTCCGGCCGGGCCCCGGTCTGTCGCGCGGGCCCGGCCGAGCAGCGGCGGTTGGCCCGTTTCCCACGGTGGTGCGCCGGGGCGCATTTCACGCGGCCCTGCCGTGCACCGCGCGCCCGGAGCCGCGTCGTATGCGCGCCGGATTTCGTGACACGCAGGGAGAAGTCTTCAGCCATGCAGAATTCGATGTACCAGTCGTCGCGCTACGTCCGTACTCTGCGCGCCGCGGACGACCGGGATTTCACGTCATTCGGAGGCCGGCTGGATTCCTGTCCGGGTGACGAGCGAACCATGGCCTTTCATTCACTCTTCGGAAATGCGCGGCTGATCGACCGGGACATCCTCGAACTCCTCAGGGACGCCTCCGCGGGCATCAGCTGGGAACGGCTGCGGGAGCGGGTCGACGACGTGTCCCTGCGCGACCTCGTCGAGGCCCGCTTCCTCGTGGAGGCGGGGCACGACGAGGCCGTGGAGATCGACGCCCTGCTGGAGAGCCGGCGCAGCGCGCTCAGCAGCGGCGTGTTCCACTCCTCCATCCAGCTGGTGCTCACCAACGCCTGCAACTTCTCCTGCCAGGGCTGCTTCGCGTACAACTTCGACGGCGGCGTGGAGGAGCGCAACACCTCCGGGGAGTCGGTCAAACCCGGCCCGGTCCTCGTCGAGCTGCGCCGCTCGCGCGAGGCCGCCGCCCCGGTCCACCAGGACTCGGGCCCCACGCTCGCCCGGGGCGACTGGAACCACGGCTCGGACGAGGGCCGCAACCCCTCGATGCACATGTCCCGCGAGGTGGCCGAGAAGACCGTCAAGGAGGCCATCGCCCTGCGCAAGGCCAACGGCGGCGGCCATCTGACCGTGTCCTTCTTCGGCGGCGAGCCCACCCTGGCGCGCGGCACCATCCTGCACGTGCTGCGCACCTTCGGCGACCGCCACGACGGCGTCACCCTCTCCTACGACCTGACCAGCAACGGCTCCCGCATCGACGACGAACTGCTGGCGGCGCTCGCCGAGCACCGCGTCGACACCACCGTCTCCATCGACTACCTGGTTCCGGAGACCGGCGAGTTCCGCGGCGGCCAGCAGCAGCGCACCCCGTGGGCCGTGGTGCGCAAGGCGATCCTCGACATGAAGGCCGCGGGCGTCCCGGTCAGCATCACCTCGGTGCTCTCCCAGTACACCTGGGACAAGTGGGGCACCCCGCTCATCGACTTCGTCGCCGAGGCCGGCCTGGACGCCCTGGACGTCATCGTGTCGTTCCAGGCCAAGGAGTTCTTCCAGAAGCACAGCCCGCACGACGTGGCGCAGCGGCTGCTGGCCGCCGTCGACTACGGCCGCGAGCGCGGCGTCCAGCTCAGCGGCTACTGGTACCAGACCTTCCAGATGATCGTGGACGAGGCCAAGTGGGCGGAGCAGGCCGACTACAAGACCTGCCCGGCGGTCGGCCGCCAGCTGTCCATCGAGCCCAACGGCAGCGTCTTCGCGTGCAAGGCCACCGCCCGCAAGCTGGGCAGCATCGACGACTGGCGCGGCATCTTCTCCTCCCCCGCCTACCAGGACTACGGCATGCGCGCCTACACCAACGGCCCCGGCTGCCAGGGCTGCGAGCTGCAGGGCACCTGCTCGGGTGGCTCCGCGGGCGCGCTGGAGGAGGAGAACGGCTCCATCCAGGTGATGTCGCCGGGCTACTGCGCCTATATGCGCGAGGTGGTGCAGGGCCTTCTGGAACGCCACCACGCGCAGAGCCTCGCCACCCTGTCCTGACCCCGGCCCCGACGATCTCCGCAACGGCCCGCCCCCGCGTGCGGCGGTCCGCCGAGCCACGGCCCGGCCCGCGCGATGTGCGGTCCGGGCCGAGGAAGGGTGACTGGTTCCATGGCAACGATCGGAATGCACTTCGGCCACGACGCCGGTGCCGCGCTCACCGACGCGGGCGGTTACCACGTCATCGAGGCCGAGCGCCGCCTGGGCTTCCGCCATGTCTGCGGCGGCAACGGCGACTTCCCGCGGGCCGCCGCCGAGTGGCTGGCGGAGCTGCGGGACCGGGCGGCGAGCCCGGTGACCCGGATCGCCGTGGCCGACTGGTACACGCCGCGGTGCCAGGTGCTGCCGCCGGCGCTGGTGGAACTGGTGGACGAGGACGCCCGCTGGACGTTCACCGGCGGCACGGGCCTCGCCGACGCGGTGACCCGGGCGATCAAGCCCGTGGACTGGCCGCCGGCCAAGCAGCTCGGTGACATCACCCTGATCGCGGTGCGCCACCACTACGCGCACGCCGCCCTCGCCTACTACACCTCCGGCGCCCGCAAGGCACTGGTGCTGGCCCTGGACGGCACGGGCAACTACGCCGAGTGCGGCATGGTCTGCCTCGGCGACGGCGACCAGCTCACCCCGGTGATGTCCTTCACCAACCGCACCGGCCCGCGCTTCGGCCTGGTCTACGAGGCCCTCGCCCGGCGCGTGCACGGCAGCCAGTTCGACACCGGCAAGCTGCTCGGGCTGACCGCCACCGGGGAGACCGACGCGCGGCTGCTGCCGGTGCTGCGCGCCATGCTCGTCCCGCAGTCCACGCGGCGCGCGTCGCCGGACCTGTACGAGGTGCTCGACGAGCACCGGCTGACCGGCAGCGCGCTGCGCTACGCCGACACCTGGTGGGAGTACGACCCGGGCAGCGGCGGCTATCTGGACGCGGGTCTCGCCGACTCCTCGGACGACGACGTCGTGCACTCCTTCGGCTCGGTCTTCCCCGACGAGATCCGCACCGCGGACGGCCGTACCACCCTCGTCGGCAACTCCCCCGACGAGCGGGTCTGCCGAGACCTTGCGGCCACCTTGCAGAAAGCCGTCGAGGCGGATCTGACCCGGCTGGTCACCGGCATCAGCCGCCGCTTCCCGAGCTATTCCACGCTCTGCTACGCGGGCGGCTGCGCGCTGAACATCACCGCCAACAGCCGCCTCGCCGAGTCCGGCCAGTTCACCCGGGTGTCCATCCCGACCTGCTGCGACGACTCGGGGATCGCGCTGGGCGCGGCACTGGCGGTCGCCGGCCCGGCCGACCGGCCGGCGCCGACCGGCCGCTCGGGATGGGCGCCGCTGGCCTACGCCGGGCCGCCACTGGCCGGCCTCGGCACGGCGGACGGCGACCTGGCCGGGCGGCTGGCCGGGCTCGGGCTGTCGGTGCGGCGCGCCGCCGACGACGAGGAGTTCCTGGAGAGCGTCGCCGACCTGCTGGCCGGCCGGGCCTGCGTGGCCTGGCTGGAGGGCGGCCTCGAGACCGGCCCGCGGGCGCTGGGCCACCGCTCGCTGCTGGTCTCCGCCCACTGGAGCGGCGCCCGCAGGTACGTGTCCCAGACCATCAAGCAGCGGGAGTGGTTCCGGCCGGTCGCGCCGATCTGCCCGGAGGAGGTGGCCGACCGGTACTTCACCGGGCCCCTGGACCACACCGAGGCCATGCTGTTCGCGGTGCGGGTGCGGCCCGACCGGGCCCGGCAGCTCGCCGAGGCACGGCACATCGACGGCACCGCCCGGCTGCAGACCGTACGACCGGACGCGCAGCCCCTGCTGCACCGGCTGTGCCACGCCGTCGGCGCGCGCACGGAGCTGCCCGTACTGATCAACACCAGCGCCAACGGCGGCGGGCGGCCCATCCTCAACCGCCTCGACGAGGCACTCGAGTTGCTCGCCGAGACCGAACTGGACGCCGTGGCGCTGCCCGAACTCCGCCTGATCGTCGAGTGAACCCGCCCGTCCAGCACCCTGGAGAGAGCCCGTGGCCGCCATCCAACTGCGCGACATCCGCAAGACGCAGCCGCTGCGCGTCCTGTCCCCCGCCGACTGGGAACAGTGGATCACCCAGGGCTATGTGATCGTCCGTCAGGCCGTCGGGCCGGAGACGGTCGCCGCCCTCACCGAGGGTCTGTGTTCCTTCCTCGACATGCGCCCCGGCGACCCCTCGACCTGGACCTCGCCGCACACGGGCAACGACCGGCTGCCGGGCCACAGCGGACTGGTCGAGATGTACAACCACCAGGCGCAGTGGGACGTGCGGCAGACGCCGCGGGTGCACGCGGCCTTCGCCGACATCTGGGACCGCACCGACCTGTGGGTGACCATCGACTTCGCGAACGTCAACCCGCCCAACCGGGGGCCGCGCGCCTTCGACGGGTTCGTCCACTGGGACGTGGACACCTCCACCGACCCGCTGCCCGTGAGCTGTCAGGCGGTGCTGTCGCTGACCGAGGGCGACGAGGAGATCGGCGGCTTCCAGTGCGTGCCGGAGATCTTCACCGACTGGGAGAAGTGGGTGAGCGGCCAGCCCGCCGACCGCGACCCGTTCACACCGGACATCACCGGCTGCACGATCACCACGCCCCAGGTGGCGCCCGGTGACCTCATCATCTTCAACAGCCTGCTGCCCCACGGGGTGCACCCCAACGTGAGCGAGTCCCGGGTGCGGATGGCCCAGTACCTGACCATGGCGCCCGCCTGGGAGCGGGACGCCGCGCTGCGCGAGGCCCGGGTGCGGTTCTGGCGCGAGCGGATCCCGCCGCATCCGCCCGAGGGCGGGGTGCGCAAGAACGAGGCCGAGCTGTACGGGCCGGCGACGCTGACTCCCCTGGGCGAACGGCTGCTGGGCCTGCGGACGTGGTCCGAGGGGAGCGGTGTTGACTGACACCGCCCGCCCCGGCACCGGCCGCGCGCGCCGGGCGGACCTGGGCCGCCCGTTCCGCTGGCTGTGGGCCTCGACGGCCGCCTCCAACGCGGGCGACGGCATCACCCGGACGCTGCTGCCGCTGCTGGTGGTCACGCACCACCCCGACCCGGCGGCGGTCGCGGGGCTGACCACCGTCAACATGCTGCCCTGGCTGCTGTTCGCGCTCCCCGCGGGCGTCCTCGTGGACCGGACGGACCGGCGCCGGATCGTGCTCGGCAGCAACGTGGTCCGCGGCGCGGCCCTGCTCGGCGCGGCCGTCGTACTGGCCGGCGACCGGCCGCTGGCCCTGCTGTACGCGCTGGCGTTCCTGCTGGGCATCGCCGAGACCCTCGCCGACACGGCGGCGCCCGCGATGCTGCCGCGCCTGGTCGACGAGCGGCAGCTGGAGCGGGCCAACGGGCGCTTGTCGGCGGCGCAGATCGTGCTCAACGAGATGGTCGGGCCGCCGGTGGCGGGCCTGCTCGCCGGCCTGACCGCCGTGGCGGCACTGGCCGCGGGCGGGGCGCTGTACGCGGTGGCCGCGCTGCTGCTCCTCGGTCTCGCGCCGCTCGCCCACCCCGGCCGTGCCGTCGCCTCGGACGGGAGGCGCGGCGGAGTGCTGCGCGACGTCCGGGCGGGTCTCGGCTTCGTCCTCGGCCATCGCACCCTGCGGCTCACGCTGGCCGCGAGCGCCCTGTACGGCGTGGTGTTCTCGGCGACCTTCTCGATGCTGGTGCTGCTGAGCGACCGCGCTCTGGGACTGAACGGCACCGGCTACGGGCTGCTGCTCGCCGCCGGCTCCCTGGGCGCCGTCGCCGGCAGCTGGCTGGCGCCCCGGGCCGCCGACCGGCTGCCCGTCGTACGGCTGGCCCGGTGGTCCCTGGTGGCGTCCGGGGCCGCGTACGCCGCGCTGGGCCTGCAGCGCCAACCGGTCCTGGCCGCCCTGGTGTTGGCGGCCAACGGCGTCTTCATGACGGGCTGGAACATCCCCGTGATGTCGCTGCGTCAGCGGCTCACGCCGGAGCACCTGCAAGGCCGGGTGATGAGCGTGTCCCGGCTGTGCTCCTGGGGCTCCATGCCGGTCGGCGCGACGCTCGGCGGCCTGCTCGCCGAAGCGCTCTCCGTGCCCGCGGTGTTCACGGTGTGCGGCACCGTCCTGGCCGTCGGCGCGCTGCTCCTGCTCGCGCCCCTGCGGCACGATCCGCCCGCACCCGCCGCCCAGCCCGTGCACAGCGACCTACTCGACAAGGGGTGACCATTGGACACGCAGCCGGACACACAGCCGGACACCCAGCTGTACGACACGGTGATCGTCGGAGGCGGCCCGGCCGGCCTGGGCGGGGCGCTGTACCTGGGCCGTTCGCGGCGCCGGGTGCTGCTGATCGACTCGGGCGACGCCCGCAACATGGCGGCGGGGGTCATGCACAACGTCCTCACCAACGACGGCGCGACGATCGCGGACTTCCGGGCCCGTTCCCGCGCGCAACTCGCGGCGTACGACGTGACGTTCCGCGACGACGAGGTGGTCTCGGCCGAACCCGACGGCGACCGCGTGGTGGTCGCCACCAAGGAGTCCGGCACCTTCCGCGCCCGCACCCTGCTGTACGCGGCCGGGGTCCGCTCGGTCCTGCCACCCGTCCCGGGCCTGGCGGACCTGTGGGGCACGGCGGTCTTCGAGTGCCCGTACTGCCACGCCTGGGAGGTGCGCGACCGCAGTTTCGCCGTGTACGGCGGCGCTGTGCCCAGCGAGTGTCTGGCCGCGACGCTGACGGTGTGGTCCGACACCCTCACCTATCTCACCGACCGGCGCGAGCTGCCCCGGGACGAACGGGACCGGCTCACCGCGGCCGGGGTGCCGGTCGTCACCGACCAGGTGGTGGAGCTGAGGCGGCATCCCGAGGGGCTGGAGGTGCTGTTCGCCGGCGGCCGGACCGCGCGCTTCGGGGCGATGTTCCTGCACCTGGACATCGAGCCCCGAATCGCCCCGCTGCGGCCCTGGCTCGAGGCGCCGGACCTGGAGTCCGTCCAGACCGACGAGCGCGGCCGGACCAGCCTGCACCGGCTGTACGTGGCCGGTGACCTCGGCAGGAACATGCAGCAGGCCGCGATGGCCGCAGCCAGCGGCGGGCTGGCGGGCATGGCCATCAACGCCGACCTGATCCGGGAGGACCGCCCCGGCTCCCTGCCCGAGCCGCCGCCCCCGACGCCGGACCGCTGAGCACACGCCGCCGAACCCACTCACGCCCCGGGAGCCCCTTCGCGATGACGTCGCCCCGCGCCGAGTTCACCCCGCACATGGAGCACTACACCTTCTTCCTGGAGGACCAGCCCTACCTGGGCTACTTCCAGTACGGCAACGAGAAGACCCCCGTCTACACCACCGACCGGCACGGCTTCCGGGTCACACCGGGCCCGGACGGGCTCCGGGCGACGGTCGGCGACGACCGCCCCGACGGCCCGGCGCGCGTGCTCGCGGGCAGCTCGGCCGTCTTCGGCGTCGGCGCCACCGGTGACGCGGCCACCGTCACCGCACGCCTGTGGAATGCCCACGCGCCCCGGCTGCCCTGGCTGAACATCGCCGGGCAGAGCCACAACTCGGCCCAGGAGCTGCTGCTGTTCACCCTGTTCCTGCACGAACTGCCGCCCGTCGAGGACATCGTGCTGCTCTCCGGGGTCAACAACCTGGTGCTGAGCCGGCTGCCGGAGGAGAAGCAGGGGCGGCACGGCGCGTTCTTCGACTGCGGGCCCGCCCCCGACGTCGTACCGCCGCCGGACCAGCGGGTCGCACACGCCGCCGAGCTGACCATCCGGCACCTCGGCGGGTGGAAGACGCTCGCGGACGGCCTCGGTGCCCGGCTGACCTTCGTGCTCCAGCCGCTCGCCCCCTGGGTGCGCGAGAAGCCGCTGCCCCGCGAGCAGCTGCTCTTCGAGGAGCTCGACGAGGTCTCCAACTTCCGCCGGTTCCACAACGACATCTCCACCATGGCGGTGGGCCGTGCCTACGCGGACCGGCTGGCGGCCGGATGCGCCCGGCTGAACGTGCCGTTCCTGGACATGAACGTGGCGCTGGCGGAGGCCGCCGGCCCCGAGGACTGGCTGTTCATCGACCGCGTGCACTGCACCGACCTGGGGTACGACCTCGTGGCCCGGCAGCTGGCGGACCGCCTCGACCTGGTGTGAGGGGAGCCCTCGATGCCCGATCCGACGCACGACGACGCCCGCACGGCGCACGGCGTCGCTCGCCCGGCAGACCACGATGCCTCCACGGCGCACGACGACGCCCGCACGGCGCCCGCGACGGCCGTCCGCCGGTTCGCCTCCTGGCTGCGGCGCGGGGACCGGCCCGGCCCCTCCCCGAGCCTCCCGCCGGACGCGCCTGCGCCCCCGCCGTCCGGGCTGCGGCCGCAGCCCGAGGACGACGCCTCCGTCTACCCCCTGTTCTGACATGAGGATCGCCAGGGGTGGCGCGTCCACGGGCGGGCCGCAGGGCCCGGTCCTGGGCGTCTCCGCGTACTACCACGACAGCGCGGCGGCCCTGGTGGCCGACGGCGTCCCGCTCGCGGCGGCGCAGGAGGAGCGGTTCACCCGGCGCCGCCACGATCCCGGGTTTCCCGCTCACGCCGTCGCCTCCTGCTTGCGTGAGGCCGGGCTCCGTCTCGACGAGCTGGCGGCCGTGGCCTTCTACGAGGACCCGGCGCTGAAGTTCCGCCGGGTGCTGGCGACCTGGCTGGCCACGGCCCCGCGCGGGTTCCCGGTGTTTCGCCGGGCGTTCCCCGAGTGGGCCGGCTGGAAGCGGCGCGCCCTGGACGACGTACGGGCGCGGCTGCGAAACCTGGCGCCCGGGCGGCGCCTGCCACCGGTGGTGGCGCACCGGCACCACGCCTCGCACGCCGCGTCGGCGTTCTTCCCGAGTCCGTACCCGTCGGCGGCCGTGCTGTGCGTCGACGGCGTCGGCGAGTGGGAGACGACGACGCTGTGGCACGGCCGCGGCACCGAACTGGTCCCGCTGGCGCACCTGCGCTTCCCGCACTCGCTCGGCATGCTGTACTCGGCGTTCACCTACTTCTGCGGCTTCAAGGTCGACTCCGGCGAGTACAAGCTGATGGGCCTCGCCCCCTACGGGACGCCCCGCTACGCCACGCTCATCCGGGAGCGCCTGATCGACGTCAAGGCGGACGGCTCCTTCCGCCTCGACCTGCGGTACTTCACCTTCCAGTACGGGCGGACCATGGTCGGCCAGGCTTTCGAGGAACTGTTCGGCGGGCCGCGCAGAACGCCCGAAGGGCCGCTGACCGAGCGCGAGTTCGACCTGGCGGCCTCCGTGCAGCAGGTGACCGAGGAGGTGCTGCTGCGGCTGGCCCGGACGGCACTGGAGCGCACCGGGGAACGACGGCTGTGCCTGGCGGGCGGCGTGGCGCTCAACTGCGTGGCCAACGGCCGGCTTGTGGCGGACGGAGTCTGCGACGAGCTGTGGGTCCAGCCGGCCGCCGGGGACGCGGGCGGGGCGCTCGGCGCGGCCCTGGCCGAGTCGCACGGCCGGGGAGCACCCCGCGCTCACGTGGAGCGGGGCACCGACGCGATGGCGGGGGCGCTGCTCGGCCCCGGCTGCTCGGAGCGGGAGATCGAGGAGTTCCTGACCCGGCGGGGGTACCGGGCCGTACGGCTGCCGGAGCGGGAGCTGGCGGAACGCGTCTCGGCGGAGCTGGCGGCGGGCCGGGTGGTGGGCTGGTTCCAGGGACGGATGGAGTTCGGGCCGCGGGCGCTGGGCAACCGGTCGATCCTCGCCGACCCGCGCGATCCCGGCATGCAGTCCACGCTCAACCTCAAGACCAAGTTCCGCGAGTCCTTCCGGCCGTTCGCACCGGCGGTGCTCGCCGAGGACGCCAAGGACTGGTTCGACCTGGCGCAGGAGAGTCCGTACATGCTCCTGACCGCGCAGGTCGCCGCGGCCAGGCGGCTGCGGTGCCCCACCGGGGACACGACGGGTACGAACCTGCTGCGGGTGCCGCGCTCGACGATCCCGGCGGTCACCCACGTCGACGGCTCGGCGCGGGTGCAGACGGTGACCGCCGAGCACAACCCGCGGTTCCACGCCCTGCTGACCGCCTTCCGGGACCGCACGGGATGCCCGGTGCTGGTGAACACCTCGTTCAACGTGCGCGGGGAGCCGATCGTGTGCGACGCCGCGCAGGCGTACGCCTGCTTCATGCGCACTCGGATCGACCTGCTGGTCCTGGGCGACTTCCTGCTGGTCAAACGGGATCAGCCCGTGTGGCGGGAGGAGGGCGACTGGCGTGCCGCGATCCCGATGGACTGACCGGCTGCGGCACCTGGGCCTGGCCGCGCTGTACTTCGGGGTGCTCACCCCGGCCGGGCTGTGCGTGCGGGCGGTGCGCGATCCCCTGCGCCGCTCCTGGGAGACGCATCGTACGAGCTATCTGGCCCGCCCGAGCCGTCCGCCCCGCCCGAGCCGTCCGCCCGTCTTCCGCCGGACGCGCTGACGGGGCGTCGGACGGTCCAGGCATCAGCCCGGGGCCGCCGCGGAGGTCACCACCACCTGCCGCGTACCGAGGACGTGGACGCGGGAGGCGGCCTCGGTGAAGCCGCAGGCCGTCGTCCAGGCGCTCGCCTCCTCCGCGGTCCGCGGCAGCGGCACATCGCGGGCGACGTGAGCCGCGAAGCGCCCCGAGGGGCGGAAGTGTGTCGCCAGCGGCAGTGTGAAGCCCACCCGGCCGCCCGGCCGCAGCGCGCGCAGCCAGTCGGCCGGTGCACGCCGCCCCAGGAAGTGCAGCGACGATGCGCAGAGCACGACATCGAGGGAGTGATCGGCGACGGGCAGCGGTACGGCATCGCCGACGCGCCAGTCGATCGCCGACTCGAGGCCCAGGTCCGCGGCCCGGTCCCGCCCTGCCGCGACCATCCCGGCGGACAGGTCGACGGCCAGAACGGGCCCGGCGCCGTCCGGCCGGCCGAGCGCGAGCTGCCTGGCGACGGCCCCCGCTCCGCACGCCACGTCCGCGACCGCCTCATCCGCGCCCGGCGCGACCCAGGCGATCAGTGCACGCGCGATGTCCTCATGGTGCCGGTGGTCGTAGCTGTCGGCCAGCTCGTCGAACGCTCCGGCCAGCGTTGCGCTCTGTGTCACGGTGCGATCGTAGGGCGTGTCCCGGGGTGGTGGACGACGGGCCGTGTGCGGGCGGGGTTCCTCGTTCCGGGGGCCGGTTTCCCGACGGTGGACACCGCGAGCACCAGCGGCCCGGGCACGACACAGGCCCCACTCACCCGTACGGCACGGACACCGTGCCTGGAGGCATCCGGCGGCGGACGATCAGTCACGGAACCCCGGGAGGTCGTCGTGGGACACGCCGTCGGTGACGTGCTCGGCCTGGCGGCCGCAGTCGCGGTCAGTCCGCTCCCCGTCGTGGCGCTCATCCTCGTCCTGGCCACCCCGCGGGGAAGGCCGAACGGCATCCTGTTCGCCGTCGGCTGGTTGCTCGGCCTCTCCGCCCTCGGCGCGATCATGCTGGCGGTGGGGGGCGGCGGCGGGGCGTCCGCACACAGGCACCCGGCCACGTGGGTGGGGGCGCTCAAGCTGGCGCTCGGCCTGCTGCTCACGCTGTTCGCGGTCCGGCAGTGGCGTCGGCGTCCGCGCGACCCCTCGCAGGCGCAGCTGCCGAAGTGGATGGCGGCCATCGATCGCTTCACGCCCGTCAAGGTGCTCGGACTCGGGCTGCTGCTCTCGGCCGCGAACGCCAAGAACGCCCCCCTGACCATCGCCGCCGGCGCCTCCGTCAGCTCGGCCGGAATCGCCGTGCCGCAGCAGATCGGGGCGCTCGCGATCTTCGTGGTCATCGCCTCCCTCGGAGTCCTCGCGCCGCTGGCCGTCTGTCTGTGCATGGGCGAGCGGGCCACCACCGTCCTCACCGGCTGGCGGGACTGGGCCGTACAGCACAACGTCGCCGTCATGGCCGCTCTCTTCTTCGTGCTCGGACTCAAGCTGCTCGGCGACGGGATCGACGCGCTCACGTCCTGAGGACGGATGGTGCGAGACGTCCCGGCCGCGCCGACGACGCCGCGGCACGCGCGCGCTGCGCGGCCCGGCTGCTGTCGGCGACACGGGTGGGGGTCCCGAGATGCGGGGGCCGGGAGACAGCCGTTTACTGAAGCCCACCGCCCGATGCGCCGCGTCCGGCCCGCCGGAGGGAGGCGTCCCGCGTGCCGACCCGACTGAACCAGGACCGACCCGCCCGACGGGGCGCCCGTCCACCCAACGCCCCGCGGACTCCTTGCTGTTGGCGGCCTCGTGGGCGCGGGGCGGCGGGCGTGGCGAGCGCGCCCGGAAAGCGGCGCGCGTGAGCGGCCCGGCCGCCCGGTCCCCCGCCGCGGACGAGGCCGATCCCGGTCGCTTGCTGCTCGGGCGCGGGTACCTGCGGATTCTGCTGCTGTCGCTGTGCCTGGGCGTGCCCATCGCGGTCGCCTGCTTCTTCTTCGTCGGGCTCCAGCGCTGGCTGCAGCACCTGGTGTGGGAGGAGCTGCCGCACACGTTGGGACTCGGGCGGGCCCCTTGGTGGTGGCCGCTGCCCGCACTCGCGCTGGCCGGGCTGGTGCTCGCCCCGATCGTCACCCGGATGCCGGGCGGCGGTGGGCACGTCCCGGTGCGAGGGCTGGGCGGCAAGCCGGTCGGTCCACCCGCCCTGCCCGGCGTGGTGCTGGCCGCCGTGCTCACGCTTCCGCTGGGCGTGACCCTCGGCCCCGAGGCGCCGCTGATGGCGGTCGGCTCCGCGCTGGCCCTGTTCGGCCTGCACGCCCTGCGGGAGACGGTGGACGCCCGCTCGACGTCGGTGGTCGCCACCGCGGGATCGACGGCGGCGATCTCCACCATTCTCGGCGGGCCGGTCGTTGCCGCCATCATGGTCGTCGAAGCCGCCGGGCTCGCCGGGCCCCGGCTCGCCGTCCTGTTGCTGCCCTCCCTGGCCGCGAGCGGGGCGGGAGCGCTCGTCTTCACCGGCTTCGGTCACTGGACGGGCCTGTCCATCGGCGCCCTCGCGCTGCCGACGGTGCCGCCGGCCGCCAAGCCGGACGCGGGCGACTTCCTGTGGGGGCTGCCCGCCGCCGTGCTGGTCGCCGCGATCGTCACGGCGGCGCACCGGCTGGGCGAACGGACCTGCACGTGGACCTCGGCCCGGGGCACGGCGGCCCGCACGCTGTGGTGCGCGACGGCCGTCGGCGTCTGCCTGACGGTGTACGCGCTGCTCACGGGCCGCTCGCCCGAGGAGGTGGCGCTGTCCGGGCAGGACACACTCGCGCGGCTGGCCCAGCAGCCCCACGCGTGGTCCGTGCCCGCGCTGGTGGCGCTGGTCGCCTGCAAGGCGCTCGCGTGGGGCATCAGCCTGGGCAGCCTGCGCGGCGGCCCGATCTTCCCGGCTGTGCTGATCGGCGTGGCCACCGGCGTGGCCTGCTCGGGCCTGCCCGGGCTCGGGGTCACTCCCGGGTTCGCGCTGGGCATCACGGCGGCGGCCACGGTCGTGACCGGCCTGCCGCTCACCAGCTCGGTCCTGGCCGTCCTGTTGCTCGGCCGCGACGCCTACGACCAGATGCCGCTCATCGTCCTGACCGCCGTCGTCGCCGTGCTGAGCAGCCACCTCCTGGCCCGGCGCCGGCCTGCGCAGGACGTGCCGGCCCCTTCGGGCGAGGGCCGTGCGTGAGCCCGCCGTCCCCGAGGAGCGCTGATGCGCGCCGGCCGCCTTCCCCGCCTCCTGGTCCGACAGGGACGCGCCGCTGGTGGGCACGGGGCGACGTGCCCCGAGCCGGGCGGAGAAGGCGGTACGGGGGGAACCGGCCGTGCGACTCCCGTTCGTTCTCGGGTGACGGTTCGAAGGGACGCGCGGCCGCGTGGCGGGGCCGCAGTGTCAGTAGGCGCGGGCCACGAGGGCGACGTTGCCCGGCTGGTCGTCGCTCTCGGGGACCGAACCGTCCGCCGCCACCAGGCATCGTACGGACACGCCCTGTTCGGCGAGGAACGCCTCGCCCTCGGGGCCCAGGGCGGCCCAGGAGATGCGGGCCCAGCCGGTGCCTGCCGCCTCGGCGGCCTCCTGGACCGTGCTCACCTCGACGGTGCGCTCCTCGCGGCGCCTGCGGGACTGGGCCAGCAGCAGCGCCTGGTCCTCCTCCAGCACCTCGGGCAGGCGCGCGACGAGCGCCTCGACCGGCATCGGCTCCTTCCCGCCGGCGATGCGGCGGACCAGCACGGCGGTGCCGTTCTCCAGGTCGCGCGGCCCCACCTCGACGCGCACGGGCACGCCCTTGAGTTCCCAGTCGACCGACCGACGGCCGAACGGCGTGTCCGCGCGGTCGTCGACACGGACGCGTACGCCCGCCGCGGTCAGCCGTTCGCCGATCTCGCGGACCTTGGCCACCACCGCCGCGTCGTCCTTGACGGCGACGACCACCGCCTGGATCGGGGCCAGGCGGGGCGGTACCCGAAGACCGTCGTCGTCGCCGTGCATCATCACCAGGGCGCCCACCATCCGTGTGGTCGAGCCCCATGAGGTCTGCCAGACGTACTCCTCGCGGCCGCCCTTGGACAGATACCGGGTGTGGAAGGCCTTGGCGAAGTTCTGGCCCAACTCGTGGCTGGTGCCCAGCTGCAGGGCCTTGCCGTCGCCCATCATGCCCTCCAGGGTGAGGGTGTTGATCGCGCCGGCGAACCTCTCCCTGGCCGTCTTGCGCCCCGCGACGACGTCCATGGCGAGGACGTGCTCCATGAAGTCGGCGTACACCTCGCGATGGATGTGGGCGGCGTAGTCCCGGGCGTCCTCGTACGTGGCGTGGGCGGTGTGGCCCTCCTGCCAGAGGAATTCGGTCGTCCGCAGGAACACGCGGGGCCGCAGCTCCCAACGCACCACGTTGGCCCACTGGTTGATCAGCAGCGGCAGGTCGCGGTAGCTCTGCACCCACTTGGAGAAGTAGTCGTTGACGATCGTCTCGGAGGTGGGCCGGACGACGACGGGCTCCTCCAGTTCCTTGCCGCCGCCGTGGGTGACGACGGCCAGCTCGGGCGCGAAGCCCTCGACGTGCTCGGCCTCCCTCGTCAGGTACGACTGCGGGATGAACAGCGGGAAGTAGGCGTTCTGCGCGCCCGCGCGCTTGATGCGGGCGTCCATCTCCTGCTGCATCCGCTCCCACAGGCCGTACCCGTACGGTCGGATGACCATGGTGCCGCGCACCGGCCCGTTGTCGGCCAGCTCGGCCTTGTTGACCAGGTCCTGGTACCAGCGCGGGAAGTCGTCCGCCCGGGGGGTGAGCACGGGTGCCTTTGCCATGGCGGGAGCCTAGGACCCGGCGGGCCGGGGCGCGAGCCGATAATCGGCGTGCCGCCGCAACGAAGCGAGCCTGGTTCTTCACTGTGTTCTCGCGCTGTGCAGTTCCATCCACACGGTCTTGCCCCGTCCGTGGGGCGAGCTGCCCCATGCCGTGGCCAGACTGTCCACGATCATCAGGCCCCGGCCGTGCTCGGCACTGCTCTGCTCGGCTTCGTCCGAGACGGACATGGCCGATGGCAAAGGAGGATGCGCATCGGAGTCCCGGACCTCCAGCCGTACGCGGTCGTCGTACTCCCGCATGCGAACGTCGACGGCGCTGTCGGCGTGGATGAGAGCGTTGGTGACCGCTTCCGATGCGATCACCTCCAGCGCGTCGGTGACCTCCGCCGCGTCCCACCGCACCAGACAGTCGCGGACAAAGCGGCGTGCAGCCGCCACACCCGCGAGGTCATGCCGCGGGATCTCCAGCTGCTCGATCCGCCGGCTGGCTCCGGGCACGCCACCCTCGAAGCGGGCCAGCAGCAGGATCAGGTCGTCGTGGCCATCAGCCGCGGTCTCCACCAGCTGGTCCGCGAGTTCCTCCAGGTCGCCGTCGGCGCCGGCCAGAACTTCCAGCGTCGACCGGGAGAGCTCTCCGGTCCGCACTCGGTACATGCCGTCGGTGTACAGCATCAGTGTGGCGCCGGGGGGAACGACGGTCGAGGAGTTCGTCCCCGCACACTCGGCGACTCCCAGCGGCACACCAGCCACGACGTCCAGGTATTCCAGCCGCCCGTCGGGACCTCGCAGCAACGGCGCGGGGTGGCCCGCCCGTGCGGCCTCGACGACCCCGTCCTCGACGTTGAGGAACGCGACGCAGCACGTGGCAATGAGGTCGGTGTCCAGTTCGGCGAGGAGTCGCCCCGCCCTGCTGAGCACCGCCGCGGGATCGTGTCCTTCCTTGGCGTAGGCCATCACCGCGCTTCGCAACTGGCCCATGACGATGGCGCTGTCGGTGCTGTGGCCCTCCACGTCACCGACGATCAGTGCGATGCGTCCGTCGGACAACTGCAGCACGTCGTACCAGTCGCCGCCCAGGCCGGCCTCCGCCCGGGCTGGAACGTAGCGGGCGGTGGTGACCACGCCGGGCAGCGCGGTCAGCGACCGCGGCAGCAGCGTGCGTTGCAGACTCTCCGCCAGGGTGTGCTCGTAGGCCGCGAGCCTGGCCCGTTCCACCGCCGAGGCGAGGAGGTCCGCGAGCATCATCAGAGCGACCTGCTCCTCGGCGGTGAGGGTGCGTTCGTCGGCGAACGTGAGGCAGCAGACCCCCACGGGATGGAATCCCACGCACAGCGGGAGAAAGGCCCAACCGCGTACGGCGTCGTCGACGTCGTACGCATCGGGGTAATGCTGCCGGAGCGCCGAGGCGCTGTCGAAGAACCGGGGAAAATGGGTCAGGACCGCATCGGCCCAGGGACTGCCCACCGCCAGGCTCGCTCCGTGCAGCTCACGGATCAGGGCGGTGCCCGCCCCACTGGCTCCCACGATCCACAATCGCTCGTCGGTGATCTGGCCCACGACGATTCCGTTCGCGCCGAACGGGATCATGACGCGAGCCACCACAACGGAGATGATCTCGTCCAGGCTTGTCAGCTGGGTCAGCCGGGTGCTCAGTCTGTGCACCTGGTACATGAGCGACAGACCTGCGGATCCCGGCGCGCCCGGCGCGCCCCAGCCGGACGTCTGCATCTCGATGTCGCCGTAGTTGTCCAGGCCCCCCACCAGCACCACGTTCGGGCCCGGCGCCACGGCCACGCCCTGTGCCGCCAGCGTGTCCAGGTGCGCAGCCAAGCGCTCCGCGGCACCGTCCAGTGCGGCACGCTGGGCAGGGCTGAGTACCCACGTCTCCCCGGGGACCAGAGGGCGGATGAGCGTCAGCGCCCCGTACCGCTGACCACTGCCGGACACCAGGGGCACGGAGGCGGCGCAGTAGGGGAACGGGATCAGGCGGGGTGGTTCTGCGCCGCCCGGTTCCGGGGCGGGTGCGCCGGTGACCGTGAATGCGCCGGTCCGCCACGCCGTGGCGGAGGCGTGGTCGGCATCGGCGGGCATGACGTCGGGCATACCGAACAGGAAGGGCACCGAGCCTTGGATCACTGCCGCCTTCAGCTGCGACCGCTGCGGTTCGACCAGGTAGACGATGCCGGCGAGGACCCCGGGCATGGTCAGTGCGTCCGACAACGACGCCACCAGCACGTCACGGAGCCCAGCCGTGACGACTGGCGCATCCTTGAGGTTTCCCGGCTCTTGCGGAAGGTTGCTCATGATGCCTTCCGCCCTGCCGCCGTGCCCGAGCGACGCCGCGCTGCCATGGTCACGCGGTGCCCCTCCGCGATGAGGGGACAGCACCTCATGCCACCGACACTACCTCCGCCCGTCAGACCCCGCCGTGCGGATCAGGCCGACTCGACCGGAACGGCACCACCGGGTGGTACCGGTGGTGCTGCTCCGGCGGACGGGGTCGGCCGAAGCTACATCGTTTCCGAGAGGCCGACCCCCGATCCGGCGGGTTGGGCCGTCAGTGCATCGCGACGGGTTCCGCGGCGTCGGCCTCGTCTGCGGCCGGGGCGTGTCCCGGCTTGGGCGCATCGACCGCGAACAGCGAGATGGCCGCGGAGAGCACCAGGAAGCCGACGCCCCACCAGTACGCGGTGGAAAACCCGTGCACGAGCGCGCTTCTGGTACTGGACGCGGTGTGGGCGTGGGCGAGCAGATACGTGGCCGTGGAGCTGGCGGCGATGGTGTTGAGCAGTGCGGTGCCGACCGAACCGCCCACCTGCTGTGAGGTGTTGACCATGGCGGAGGCCACGCCGGCGTCCTTCGGCTCGACGCCGTGGGTGCCCAGACTCATGGACGGCATGAAGGCGGTGCCGATACCGAGACCGGTGATGATCTCGGCGACGGCCAGCATGCCGTAGGAGCTGTCCGTCTGCAGAAGGGCCATCAGCAGGACGCCGGCCGCCGAGACCAGGTAGCCGGCCGCCATCAGCAGGCCGGGGCGGACCTTGGCGGTCAGCCGGGCACCGATGGCCATGGAACCGGTGACCTGGGCGGCCGCGAGGGGCAGGAACGCGAGGCCCGTCCGGAGCGGCGAGTATCCCTTGACGAGCTGCATGTAATAGCTCAGGAAGAGGAACATGCCGAACATGCTGATGACAGCCAGGCCCACGGAGAGGTAGGCGCCGGCGCGGTTGCGTTCGGTCAGGACGTGCAACGGCAGGAGCGGGGACTTGATCTTTCCTTCGACGACGAGGAACGAGATCAGCAGCGCCAGGCCCACGGCGAACATCGCGACGGTGGTGCCAGAGCCCCAACCGGAGATCTCGGCCTGGGAGAAGCCGAAGACCACGGCCACCAGACCGAGCGTCGCGAGGATGGCGCCGGGTATGTCGAGGCGGGCGCGAGCGTGCTCGGTGTGAACGTCGTGAACGACGCTCATCGCGCCGATGATGCCGATGACGGCGATGGGGATGTTGATGAGCAGGGCCCAGCGCCAGTCGAGGAACTGGGTGAGGACGCCGCCGAGGAGCAGACCGAGGGCGCCGCCGGCGGTGGCGATGGCCCCGAAGATGCCGAAAGCCTTGGCCCGTTCCCTGTGGTCGGTGAAGGCCAGCGAGATGAGTGCCATCGCGGCCGGCGCGAGCAGCGCGCCGAAGACGCCCTGTGCGGCCCGCGCGGTCAGCAGCATGGGCAGGTTCACCGACGCGCCGCCGAGGGCGGAGGCGAGGGCGAAGCCGATGAGGCCGATGGTGAACGCCCGCTTGCGGCCCATGATGTCGCCGAGTCGGCCGCCCAGGATCAGCAGGCCGCCGAAGGCCAGACCGTAGGCGGTGATGACCCACTGGCGTCCGTCGTCGGAGAAGTGCAGCGCGTGCTGGGCGGACGGCAGCGCGATGTTCATGATCGCGGAGTCGAGGATCACCATCAGCTGGGCTGTCGAGATGAAGATCAGCGCGCCCCAGCGGCGCGGATCGGGGTGCGGGGTTGTTGACTGCATGGAGCTGGTCTCAATCAGTATGTGCTTCGGGGTGCTGGAAAAGGCCGGGTGGTGCTCGGGGCGCCTGCTCGGCCCCGGGGAGGCCTCGGGGCCGGGCCTGGTCGGTGGAACCGGAGAAGGGCCGAGCGTGACGGCGGGGGACGAGGGGTCAGAACTCCAGGACCAGCCGGCCTCGGGTGCCGCCGGCCTCCATCAGGTGGTGTGCCTGTGATGCCTGCTCGGGGGCGAACGTACGGCCCACCCGCAGCGTGATGTCGCCCGCCTCGGCCTGCTCCCGCAGACGTTCGAGCTTGCCGTGGTCGCCGATGTACTCGGGTACGAACACCATGTGGCACGTCAGCGAACGGCGCCGCAGTTCGGCGGGGCTGACGGCGCGTGAGCCCTCACCCAGAACGGTGGCGATCGCGCCGCCGTCGCGTACGGCCGCGGCCACCTGAGCCGATCCGACGACTGCTGCGTCCAGGACTGCGTCCGCGCCGTCGGGGAGGGCTTCCCGGATGCGCGCGGCGACATCCTGGCTGCGGGGGACGATGACGTCCGCGCCCAGCGAGCGCAGCAGAGGTTCATCGGCGGGCGAGGCGTCCGCGATCACCTTGATCCCGTCGGCCTTCGCCATCTGGACGGCGTATCCGCCGACCGCACCCGCTCCGCCGGTGACAGCAAGCGTCCCACCGGCTGTCAGGCCCAGAAGGTCGAGAGCCAGCCGGGAGGTGAGACCGTTCATGGGCAGGGTCGCCGCCTCGGCATGGCTGGAGCCGGCCGGTGCGCGGGTGACCCACCGTGCGGGCACGGCGACATATTCGGCATAGGCGCCGCCTCCGCGGGCGGTGGGCATGGCCACGGCCATGACGCGATCGCCGATGCGCAGGTCGGTCACCGTGCCCGCACCGATCTCGTCCACGATGCCGGCGGCCTCCATACCCGGGATGTACGGCGGCGCGGGCGCATTCGCACCGAGCGAACCGTTGCGCAGATACCGGTCGCCGGGATTGACCGTCGCGGCGCGCACGCGGATGCGCACCTGGCCGGGGCCCGCGTGGCGATCGGGCACGTCGAACACGTCGAGGGCTTCCGGGCCGCCGAATCGGGCCACTCCTACTGCTTTCACCGCTACCTCCTGGGTGATGCGCGGACCGACCCAAAAAATCTTGACCGATCGTTACATTATTTGGTCACACCCGTCGCCCGCTGCGGACGGGGTGTTTCTCAGCTCGTCACAGACACCGGGCGGACGATTCCCGCCCGACGGACCGAGCCTCAGTCAAGCGAGGACAGGGCCACTTCCACCGACGCCATCAAGGACCGGCGGTCGGGCTCGATGGCGCCCATGACGCGCAGCCCCTGCATGGTCGCCACAAAGAAGCGCGCGAGGTCCCGCGCACCCTTCGATTCGCCCACCTGACCCTGCTTCTGCGCCTCCGCAATGAGGTCGGTCAGGGCGTCCTCCAAAGCTCCGGTGGCTCCGCGGACGCTCCGCCCGACCTCCGCGTCGTAACGGATCCGCTCGGAGGCGGCACTGACGATCAGGCACGCCTGACGGCTGCCGTCCCGGACGATCTCGTCGACCAGGTCGACGAAGACCTCGCGCAGCAGCTCACGAGCGGGCGCACCACTGCGCAGGACCTCGACCAACGGATCGGCATAACGCTCGCGATAGCGGTCCACCGCTGCGCGATACAGGCCCTCCTTGCTGCCGAACGCCGCATAGAGCGAACCACGGCCCACCTTCGTGGCGTCCACCAGATCCTGGACCGAGGTCCCCTCGAAACCCTTGCGGCGGAAGGCGGACATGGCCGCTTCCACGGCCGCTTCGGTATCGAACTCCCTGACGCGTGCCATGCCAGAGACCGTACCCATATCAGGAACGATCGGTCAAGTAATCCGATGCCGCCCGCAAGGCACCCCCGCCGGGACGTCGAGACGCGGGTCACGCTCCACGTTTCTTGACCGTGCGTTCCAAATAAGCGGGAAGGAACTCGCCGAGAAGACCGCAGCCATCCTTGGCACCGCCCCCACCGCCCATCAGGGCTTCCTCCCCGAGATCACGGTGAACGGCGACACCGCCGTCGGCACCTGGGCCATGGAGGACTACCTCAGCTTCCCGCCCGGCTCGAGCTACAAGACCGGTCTGCACGGCTACGGCGAGTACCACGACACCTACCGCAGGGTGAAGGGCACGTGGTACATCAGCAGCACCGTGCTGAGCCGCTTCCGCGTGGACAACGTCCCCAACTGGACGCCGCCCGCCGCCGACAAGCGCTGAACGGTTCGAGCCGACGCGTCCCCACGGATGACGGGCTACGCCCGCTCGAGCGCAAGGCGTCGGGGCGGGGCGTTCCTCGTGCCGGGCCCAGGGGAGCTCGCCGCACGATTGCCTCCACGAGCAAAGACGTACTAGTCTGTTCGATTAGGGAGGGCTGATCATGGCAACCAAGATCCGCAAGACGAAGTCCGAGGACAGGATCCTCGCCGCTGCGGCGGACTTGTTCTACACCCATGGCCTCCGCGGGGTGGGTATCGACCAGGTCATCGAGGTGTCCGGGGTCGCGAAGTCCACTCTCTACGCGCACTTCCGCACCAAGGATCAGCTGGTGGCGGAGTACCTCCGCAGGACGGACGCCTCGTGGCTGGCGCAACTGTCGGCAGCGGCCGAACGTGCGGGGGACGATCCGCGCGAGCAGCTGGTGGGCCTCTTCGACGCCCTGACCGACGCCTTCGACCGCCATGGATTCTTCGGCTGCCCGTTCATCAGCGCCGCGGTGGAAGCCGAAGCCGGCTCCGAAGCGCATGCCGTGACGAAACAGCACTCGGCGCACCGGCAGACCTGGCTGACCGAACTCGGTACGCGCGCCGGGGCCAGGGACGCTGAGAGCCTGGCTCGACACATCGGCCTGCTCATCGACGGCGCGCTGGCCTCGGGGCGGCTGCTGCAGGACCGAGCCGTGGTGGCCGAGGCGAAGGCGGCGGCGAAACTCGTGGTGGCTGCGCACGTCGCGGCAGCCGTCTGATCACTTTGCGTCCGCGCTCGGGATGCGAGCGCGGTGACCGCTCCGCTCGACCGCCGAACCGTCACACGCCAGATACTGCGATGCCCCGGTGGCGGCTCGCCGCTCGAGCGCCTGCGTGATCGAAACAGACCACGCCGAACCACCTTTCCACGGTCGGCCACTGGACACGCAGGAGCCGTGCCGCCGACCACGGCCCGCCGCACCGGCCACCTGGCGAAGACGCCACCAAGCCCGCGCCCGCCAGAGCCACTACCGACACCAAGCCGCTCTCCAACCATGAAGATCACCACCTACGGCTGGAGCATGAGGAATGCCAGGACTACGTGTGGCTGGGGGCAAGCACCTCGTGAGGATCCGCGCGCACCACGTACACCCCGGGCCCGATCCGTCCGAAGCGTGCCGGATATGGTCCTGCCAGCCCAAGGGCCACGTAGTCTCCACGTCCCAGGTGATGCCCACCATGGGCAGATCGTCCAGGACGGCGCCCGCCAAGGCAGCCCCCCGGAAGTCGTCGCGTACCCGCGTGAGAGCTTCTGCCGCGGCGGCGAACTCCTGACGGAGGCAGAGAGCTTGGGCTCTGGCCTCCTCGACAGCCGCGTCGTCCACGTGCTAGGGGGCGTCGACGTGGGTGCCGGACTGCGAGCCCAGGTGCAGCCGCAGGACGTTGACGCCGTCGGCCGGTGCCCGCAGCGCGGGGCCGATGGTGACCTCGGGGTCACCGGGATGGACGGGCATCCCGGTGCCCAGCGGCACGGAGCATGAACCGGAAGCCGTACACGCACACGGCGAGGACCAGCCCGGCGCACAGCGCGTAGGCGACGACGTACGACAGGGTGCCGCGCTCCAGGCCGAAGAGCCGGTGCGCGCCGCCGACGAGCGCGTCGCCCGAACTCCACACGGAGATCGAGAAGAACGCGATCGCCGTCAGCAGGGACAGGAACGAGCCGACGACCCGGCCGTGCACCCCGAGGTGCGCCGAGGAGGAGACGGCGTTGTTGGTGCCGTTGACCGGCCCGAACACGGCCATCGGGCACAGGATCAGCGCGCCCGCGACGACGCCCAGGACGGTGGCGGCCAGGCCCTGCCGGAAGGACAGGCCGAACAGGATCGGGACGGCTCCGAGGACGCAGGTGGAGAAGGTGTTCGCGCCGCCGAAGGCGACCCGGAACAGGTCCAGCGGCGTCGCGCTGCGGTCGGCGTTCTCGCCGGCACGTGGGACCCGGCGGGAGTTGCACGGGAGTGACGAGTTCGCCCCGGACGTCGGCCATGAACCGGGCGAGCCGACGCGGGAAGGGACTGCGGGACGCCTCGTGCCGGGCGGCGTCACGGAGCGGCTCCCCTTCCCCCTCCGTTCGGACGTTCGCTCAAGAAAGGTGGACTTTCAGCCATAGTTCGTCCGGGAGAGGCTGCCTAGCTTGGGGCGTATGACGCACATTGCCCCCTTTACTCCACCGACTGCTCCACTTACCACGCCCTTCACCGCCGACACCACCGCCGAGGAGGTGATCGACGGCGTCGACCTCTCCGGGCGGCGGGCCGTCGTCACCGGCGGGGCCTCGGGGATCGGAGCCGACACCGTCCGGGCGCTGGCCCGCGCGGGCGCAGAGGTCACCATCGCCACGCGCCGCCCCGAGGCCGCCGCCGCCGTCGTCCGCGAACTCACGGGGGTCCCGGGCACGGGCCCGGTGCGGGCCGCGGCGCTCGACCTGTCCGACACGGCATCGGTCGACACGTTCGTGCGGGCCTGGGACGGGCCGCTCGACATTCTCGTGGCGAACGCCGGGGTCATGGCCCTTCCCGTGCGCGTCCTCGCCCCTTCCGGCTGGGAGATGCAGCTGGCCACCAATCACCTCGGTCACTTCGCCCTGGCCACCGGACTGCACCCCGCCCTGAGCGCCTCCGGCGCGGCCCGGCTGGTGGTCGTGAGCTCCGGCGCCCACCTCGGCACGCCCTTCGACTTCGAGGATCCGCACTTCGAGCGGCGGTCTTACGACCCCTGGACGGCGTACGGGCAGTCCAAGAGCGCCGACGTCCTCCTCGCGGTGGGCGCCCGGCGCTGGGCGGGTGACGCGATCACGGCCAACGCCCTCAACCCGGGCTTCATCCTCACCGGGCTGCAGAGGCACCTGGACGACGAGACGATGCGGGCGTTCGGCGTGATGGACGGGGAGGGGAACCTGACACCGCCGTCCTTCTACAAGAGCCCGGCACAGGGGGCCGCCACGTCCGTCCTGCTGGCCGCCTCTCCACTGCTGGACGGCGTCACGGGCCGTTACTTCGAGGACTGCCAGGAGGCCCTGGTCGTGGGGGCCGGCGAGGAGGACCGGTCCGGAGGCGTGGCCACCCATGCCCTCGACCCCGAGGCGGCCGACCGGCTCTGGGAGTACGCCGCGGCCGCCCTGCACCACGGGGCCTGACGGGCGGTCACGCACGGCCGTGTCACAGGTCGGAGTCCCGTCCGGTCAAAGACTCAAAAGGTGCAAATAGGAACGGAACGGTAATCGTGAGGGCCCACTGCCCAGTGCGGCGGGTGTCGTGTTTCCGCACCTTGAATCGCCCTGTCTCCACCTGTGAGGACACGGATTCGATGACTGGGAACCACAAGCCGGAAGGTGCCGACGGCCGCGTTGTCGGGGTGTGCGCCGTGAGTGTCGATGCCGTCGTTCGTCTCTGACCTCCGCATCGCCGGGGTGCGGCCCGCGCCGCGTCCGAGTCGTGAAGGCGCTCCATTGAGGGCCGGGCGAGCAGGCGGTCCCACCATTTACCGGCGTTTACCGCCTTTCGCAAATTTTTCGAACTTTCACGACTTCACGAACAACGGATGAAAGGTTCTACCGTGTCGAATCATCTGGCAGTCGACTTCACCGGCCGAGTCGTGATCGTGACCGGTGCGGGATCGGGTATCGGCCGCGCGGTCGCCGTGTCCTTCGCGGACGCGGGCGCGGCCGTCCTCGGTGTCGGTCGCAATGAGCAAGCTCTCGCCGAGCTGGCAGCCGCCCATGAGCCCATCGAGACGATCTGCCGCGACGTCACGGAGGAAGAGGCCCCTCAGGCGATCGTCCGAGCCGCCGTGGACCGCTGGGGTCGGCTGGACGTCCTGGTCAACAACGCCGGGGTCTTCCTGTCGATGCCGCTGCACGAGGTGACGTACGACCGCGTCAGACAGATCCTCGACACGAATGTCACCGCCCCCAGTCTGCTGGCCGGCGCCGCGCTGCCGTACCTGCGGACGTCACGAGGGTCGATCGTCAACATCGCCAGTACCTTCGGACACCGTCCGCTCGCGCTGGCCGGCCACTACGGCGCCTCGAAGGCGGCGATCGAGCACCTGACCCGGAGCTGGGCACTGGAGCTGGCACCGGACGGGATCCGGGTGAACGCGGTTGCTCCGGGGCCCGTCGAGACCAGCGCGCTGGCGGCATCCGGCCTCTCTCCGGCCGATGTCCAGCAGATCAAGGATGCCGAAGCCGCCCGCATCCCCCTCGGGCGCCGAGGTCGGCCGGAGGACATCGCCGGATGGGTGGTCCGGCTTGCGGATCCGGCTGTGGAGTGGGTCACCGGTCAGGTCCTCACCGTCGACGGCGGCCTGGAGAACACCTGACGCGTCCTGGGCGGTGGCATCGACGGCCGGGCTCTTCGACGACGTGGCGCGGCCGGCCGAGCGGCTGGGCGGACCGATGTGGGCGGCGCCGGCGCATCGGCCCCCGCCCTTGCCCATGGGCGTGCCGCACGGCCTCCTGCTTTCATGGGAGCCATGTCCGACGCAGCGCAGAACACGGCCGAACCGGTGCTCGCCTTCGCCACGCAGGAGGCCTGGGAGAAGTGGCTGGAGGAGAACCACGCGGACGTCCCGGGGGTGTGGTTGAAGATCCCCCGGAAGGACTCGGGACTCGACGGCGTCGACTACGCGGGGGCGCTGGAGTCGGCGCTCTGCTACGGCTGGATCGACGGCCGGAAGAGGAAGCTGGACGAGCGGCACTGGCTGCAGCGGTTCACCCCGCGCCGGCCGGGGAGCAGGTGGTCGCAGGTGAACCGGGAGAAGGTCGCGCGGCTCACGGAACAGGGCCGGATGCGGCCGGCCGGCCTGCGGGAGGTGGAGAAGGCCCGCGCGGACGGCCGCTGGGAGGCGGCCTACGCCGGCCAGAGCAGCGCCACGGTGCCCGACGACCTCCGAGCGGCCCTGGACGCCGTCCCGGAGGCCGCGGCGTTCTTCGCCACGCTGGACAGCCGCAACCGGTACGCGGTCCTGTACCGGGTGCAGGACGCGAAGAAGGCCGAGACCCGGGCGGCGCGCATCGCGAAGTTCGTCGCCATGCTCGCCGAGCAGCGGAAGATCCATCCCTGATCCGCTCCCCGGCGCAGGCGCGTCAGCACTGAGGGCGCCGGCCGTGGTTCGCCGCGTGGTTGCGCCGGGACTTCTTCTTGCGGCGTCGCTTCGAGGACATGCGGACCTCCTGGTGAGAGCGGAGGAACAAGGGCATTCATCCGGAAAAGATCCGGAACACACGCACCATCACGATATCTCCGGATCTTCCGCCTCTCCACCGCTTACGATGCGCAGGGAGAGCCCCCGCCCGCCTAAGGAGCAGGAATGTCCGGTGCCGCCGAGCCGATCAGCGCCGAGGCCCGGCGCGCGCTGGAGCAGGAGCTCGCCGACCTGCACGCGGAGCGCACGATGGTCGCCGGAACGCTCAAGGACGCCACCGACGTGGGCGACCAGGCCGACCAGGCGGAGCAGTTGCAGCGCGCCCATCAGCTGGACCGCCTGGACCGTCGTATCGCCGACATCACCGAGCGGCTGAAGCAGGCGGAGCCGGCCGGTCCCGCGCGCACCGACGCGGTCGGCGTGGGCAGCACCGTCACCGTTCGCTTCCAGGACGGCGAGGTGGAGACCCTGCAGATCGGCGAGGTCGCCGACGCGCTGGACCAGAGCCTCGTCACCGCCGACAGCCCGCTCGGCCGTGTCCTGCTCGGCTGCCGCGCCGGCGACACCGTCCAGTACGACACACCCGACGGGCACGCCAGCGCGGTCGTGGTGTCGATCGGCGGGTCCGGCGACGCCCCGGGCGGGTCCGCGCAGGCGTGAGGACCGGTCACTCGCTCTTGCGCACCGCGCAGTGCAGGGAGTCGTGGACCACGTCCGCGACGATGGTGTCCCCGGGCTCGGCCTCGCCGCCCAGCAGCAGTGAGGCGATGCGGTTGTCGAGCTCCGCCTGGATGGTGCGCCGCAGCGGGCGGGCGCCGAACTCCGGCTGGTGGCCGTGCGCGATCAGCAGCTTCTTGGCGGGTTCGGTGACCTCCAGCCGCAGCCCCTGGGCGTGCACCCGGTGCTTGCTTCGGTCCAGCAGGTGGTCGACGATCTCGGACAGATCCTCCTCGGTCAGTGCGTGGAAGACGATGATGTCGTCGATGCGGTTGAGGAACTCCGGCCGGAACCGGCCCCGCAGATCGTCCATCAACTCGTCCTTCAGGTCGGTGACATCGCCCTTGTGGTCGAGGATGCGGTGCGCGCCGATGTTGGACGTCATGATGACGACGCAGTGCCGGAAGTCGACGGTTCGGCCCTGGGCGTCGGTCAGCCGGCCGTCGTCCAGGATCTGCAGCAGCGTGTTGAACACGTCCGGGTGTGCCTTCTCCACCTCGTCGAAGAGCACCACGCTGTAGGGCCGGCGGCGCACCTTCTCGGTCAGCTGGCCCGCCTCCTCGTAGCCGACGTATCCGGGAGGGGCGCCGACGAGGCGCGCCACGGTGTGCTTCTCCTGGAACTCGCTCATGTCGAAGCGGATCATGCGGTCCTCCTCGCCGAACAGCAGGGCGGCGAGGGCCTTGGCGAGTTCGGTCTTGCCGACACCGGTGGGGCCCAGGAAGAGGAAGGAGCCCACGGGGCGGTTCGGGTCGCCCATTCCGGCGCGGTTGCGTCGTACGGCCTGGCAGACCGCGGTGACGGCCTCGTTCTGGCCGACGATCCTGGCGTGCATCTCCTCCTCCAGCTTCAGGAGCCTTTCCTTCTCGCCGGCGGTGAGTTGGGAGACCGGGATGCCCGTGCGCCGGGAGACGACGTCGGCGATGTCGCCGGCCGTGACGCAGACGACGCCCTCGCGGCGCTCCTCGATCCCGGCGAGTTCGCCCTCCACCTCGGCGATCTCCCGCTTCAGCTCGGAGGCCCTCTCGAAGTCCTCGGCGGTCACGGCCTGTTCGAGTTCGCGGCGGAGCCTGGCGATGCGGTCCTCGCGGCTGACGACCTCGGTGGAGCGGCCGGCGCGGCGCAGCCGCACCCGGGCGCCCGCCTGGTCCATCACGTCGATGGCCTTGTCGGGCAGGAAACGGTCCGTGATGTACCGGTCCGACAGCTCGGCGGCGGCCGCCAGGGCCCCGTCGTCGAAGCGGACCTGGTGGTGGGCCTCGTAGGAGTCGCGCAGGCCCTCGAGGATCTGCACGGTCTCCTCCACGGTGGGCTCGGGCACCATGACCGGCTGGAACCGGCGTTCCAGGGCGGCGTCCTTCTCGACGTACCTGCGGTACGCGTCGATGGTCGTGGCGCCCACCACCTGCAGATCCCCGCGCGCCAGTGCGGGCTTGAGCATGTTGCCCGCGTCCATGGCGCCCTCGCCGGCCGCCCCGGCGCCGACGACCGTGTGCAGTTCGTCGATGAACAGGATGATGTCGCCGCCGGCGGCCTGGACGTCCTCGATGACTTTCTTCAGCCGCTCCTCGAACTGGCCCCGGTACTGTGCGCCCGCCACCATGCCGGACAGGTCGAGCACGACGACCCGCTTGTCCTTCAGGGTGTGGGGGACCTCGCCGGCGACGATGCGCTGGGCCAGTCCCTCCACGATGGCGGTCTTCCCGACGCCGGGTTCGCCGATGAGCACGGGGTTGTTCTTGGAGCGCCGCGAGAGGATCTCGACGGTCTGCTCGATCTCGTCGGCCCGCCCGACCACCGGGTCGAGCCGGCCGGCCCTGGCCGCTTCGGTCAGGTCCCGGCCGAACTCGTCCAGTGTCGTGGCCGGCTGCTTGCGTTCGGCGGCCAGGCTGTCGGTGCGGGGGGCCTGTTCGGCGAGGCGCGTCAGCTTCTTGGTGTCCAGGCCCTCGGCGCGCAGCAGCCGGGCGGCGCCCGTGTCGCTGTCGCCCAGCAGCGCGCTCAGGATGTGCTCGGGGCCGATGTAGGACGCCCCGGCCGCCTGGGAACGGGCGTAGGCGGCGCCGAGGGTGCGCTTGGCCGCCGGCGTGAGCCCCGGCTGTGCGGAGGGCTGGCCGGCCTCGCGCGGCAGGGCCTCGGCGATCTCGCCCGCGAGGCGGTCGGGATCCACTCCCACCTGGGTCAGGAGCCTGCGCGACGGGTCGACCTTCGTCGCCGCCCACAGCAGGTGCTCGGTGTCGAGGTCGGCCGTGCCGTCCTCGACCGCCTTCTGCGCGGCCAGGTTGAGGAGTTCCTGCGAGGACTCCGTCAGAAGGCGTCCGATCGGGACGCGCTGCACCGCGGGAGGCGAGGACGCCGGCGACATCCCGAAGAAGCGATTGAGCAGTTCGCTGAAGGGATCCTGGGAACCGAACGGCGCGCCGAACGACATCGACATGACAGCTCCTGGTGCACAAGGGGTCGGTTATTCACTGAACCCCGAGGGGGTGTGCCCCGCAAGCCGAGGCGGGTGCTGCCGCTCCCCGGCCGCGCCAGGCGCGCGAGGGGTGCCCTCGCCGGGCCGGCGCGGGGTGCTGCGCCGCGAAGTGACCGAGTCCGGCACCGCGCTGACGGTGGGTAGCGGTGAGGTGCCGGTGCTCTCCACCCCGCGGCGGATCGCGTGGAGGGAGGCGGTGAGGGTGCGGGCCGCCGCGCCGTTGGCGGGGGCGGCCGAGACGACGGTGGGGACCGCGGTCCGCGCCCGGCACGTGCGGGCGACACGGGTGGGCGGCCGGGTGGAGGCGTCGGTGGAGGCACCTCCGGCCTGTGCGGCGGGCCGGCGGCCCTCGTTCCGGGCGCGGGCCGCCGACGGTTCGGGGCGGCCGGTCGCGGAGGGCCAGATCGACCGGGCGATCGTCGACCGGCAGGGGTTCCTCGTGGCACCGGATCCCGCACCGGACCGGTGACCGGGCCGGTGCCGGTCACCGGATCACGCAGGTGTGTGGCCGCGCAGGTAGTCGCGTACGGCCGTGGGCATCGGCGTCCCGGCCGTCTCCTCGATCGGCGTCCAGCGGGCCCGCTCCGGCGTCGGCCCGGCGGCCTCGGAGGGTTCCTCGCTCAGCAGTTGGCACACCACGGCCGGTGGCCCGTCCAGCGTCGCCGAGCCGTCGACGAGGTAACCGGTCCGTTCGTGGACGACGCGGGCCGCGGTGGCCTCTGGCGTCTCGGCCGGCTCCGGGCCGCCCGAGGGCAGCTCCCAGCCGCTCCCCGACCGCACCAGCAGCACGCGCCCGTCGTACACGACGACCGCCACGACCACGCCCTCGGCCTGTTCCTGTGCCATGCCCGACGCCTCTCCCCCGGTCGCCCCCCGGGTATCCCCGGCCGCACGGCCGGGTGCTGGTCTCGTACCCCGGTGCCGGGCGGTGATGCGCCGGCGCCGGCCGGCCCAGCGGATCAGGAGGTGCCGCTCGGCCGGTACAGCACCGGCAGGTCCCCGGGCCGGACCCGCACGGTCACCGGCAGGGTGGCCTCCACCTCGCCGTCGGCGCCGTAGGGGACGGGACGGGTGGCCTCGATGCGCAGTTCCCTGCCGCGCAGGACGCGCACTTCGGGGCGGTGCACGTGGGCACCGGTCTTCAGGTCGTTCATGAGGGTGAAGAACAGCCGGCGCGGCGCCTCCCGGATCATCACGACGTCGAGCAGGCCGTCGTCGACGCGGGCGCCGGGGGCGATCAGCCGGCCGGAGCCGTAGTACGGGGAGTTGGCGGCGACGACCGTGTACCCGCGGTGGGCGTGCTCCTCGCCGTCCACGGTGACGCGGTAGTCGGCCGGCCGCCAGGTGGTGACGGCCCGCAGGCCGCCCGCGTAGTAGGAGGCGGACCCGCGCAGCAGGCGCGCCTGGTTGGCGTGCCGGTTGGCCACCGCGTCGACGCCGGCGTAGACGCTGCCCAGCACCACGGTGCGCGGGTGGACGGCGGACTCCACCTCGATGGTGTCGACAGGGTGCGGCTCGGCGTGCAGCAGGATGTCGGCGAGTGCGGCGGGCTCGGTGGGCAGGTCCAGGGCACGGGCGAAGTCGTTGCCGCGGCCGGCCGGCACGAGGCCGAGGACGCCTCCGGTGCCGCTCAGCGCGCCGCCGATGCCGCCCGCGACGCCGTCGCCGCCGACGGCGAGCACGATCCGGCCGCGCTCGCCGGCCCGGCGTGCGATGTCCTGGGCGTGGGCCAGGCTCTGGCTGTACTCCGTCTCCAGCCCGGCCCCGGCCTCCCTCAGCAGGCGGGCCACCTGGAGCAGCGAGGCCGCCGCGGTGGAGCCGCCCGCGGTCGGGTTGACGACGGCGGTGAACTGTCGCATCGGTGTGCCTCCGGGGCAGGCGGGTCAGGTGGGTCAGTCGGTGGGGAGCAGGACGCCGGGGTTGAGCAGCCCGGCGGGGTCCAGGCGGCGCTTGACGGCGCGCAGTGCCTCGACGGCCAGTTCTCCGGCCTCCCTGACGTACCAGTCGCGGTGGTCGGTGCCCACCCCGTGATGGTGCGAGATGGTGCCGCCGGCGGCGAGCACGGCCTCGTTGGCCGCGTGTTTGGCGGGCGTCCAGTGAGCCACCGGGTCCTCGCCCTGGGCGCTGACGACCGTGAAGTACAGCGAGGCGCCGTTCTCGTACACGTGGGAGATGTGGCACATCACCAGGGGCGGGGTGCCGGCCCGGGTGAGGGTGTCGGTCAGCGCGGTGCGCACGGCCGTGTAGAGGTCGGGGATGCCGGACCAGAACGCCGCCGTCTCCAGTGTCTCGGCGAAGGCGCCGGCGTCGAGGAGGGCGTCGCGCAGGTAGGGCGCGGAGTAGCGGCCGTGGGCCCAGCGCTCGCCGGGTTCGGTGCCGAGCGGGGTGCCGCCGCAGGCAGTGAGGACGGCCGCGGCCTGCTCGCGGCGAAGCGCGGTGTCCTCGGCCGTGCCCTCGTAGCCGGTGATCGCGAGGCATCCGGCGTCGCCCTGGGTCAGGCCGGAGCCGATCGCGTCGGGCGAGGCGAGGCCGATGAGCGTCTCGGTCTCGTCGGACAGGCGCAGCACGGTCGGCCGGGGTCCGTCCTGGGCGAGCCTGCGCAGTGCGGCGGCGCCCTCGTCGAACGAGGCGAACCGCCAGCCCTCGTAGACGCGTGTCTCGGGCAGGGGGCGGATGCGCACGGTGACGGAGGTGATGACCCCGAAGGCGCCCTCGGAGCCGAGGATCAGCTGGCGCAGGTCGGGGCCGGCGGCGGAGCGCGGGGCGCGGCCCGTCTCTACGGTGCCCTCGGGGGTGGCGAGGGTGAGCCCGAGGACCATCTCGTCGAAGCGGCCGTATCCGGCGGAGGCCTGTCCGCTGGAGCGGGCCGCGGCGAAGCCGCCGATGGTGGCCCACTCGAAGGACTGCGGGAAGTGGCCGAGGGTGAAGCCGCGTTCGGCGAGCAGTGCTTCGGCGTCGGGGGCGCGCAGGCCGGGCTGGAGAACGGCGGTGCGGGAGACGGGGTCCAGGTCGAGCAGGCCGTTCATGCGGCGCAGGTCCAGGGCGACGAAGGCGCGGTGCCGGGGGGCGAGACCGCCCACGACGGAGGTGCCCCCACCGAAGGGGACGGCGGCCAGGCCGTGCGCGGCGCAGGCCCGCAGGACGGCGAGGACCTCGTCGTGTGAGCCAGGCAGGACCACGGCCTGCGGGACGTCCGAGACGTCCCCGGCGCGCAGGCGCAGCAGATCGGGGGTGGACTTGCCGCGGGTGTGCCGGATGCGGCTGCAGGCATCGGTGCGCACGTGTGCGTCGCCGCCGACGGCCTCGGCGAGCGCCTTCAGGGCGGCGGGGGCGGCCGTGCTGTCGGGCAGGCGGATGTCCTCGAGGGCGAGCGCGGGGGTCGTGCGCGGCTTGACGCCGAGCAGGTCGCGCAGCAACCCGGTCACCGTCTCGGGCAGCGGTGCCGCCTTGGCCGGGTCGCCCCAGCCGTTCCACAGCATGTCCATTGAACGGTCGTCCTCACAAGGTCGGTGTGCTCGGTTCGCGCGGCGGCTCGTGGGCCGTGCGCCGGGCGACGGCGACGGTCTGCTGCTTCCGCCCGGCCCCCGGGGCGTTACACTGTGACACATGACGCCTATTCGTCACAACGGTTCGGACGGCACCAACGGCTCGGACAGCGATCCCGTGCTCGACGCGGTGCGCGACTGTGTGCTGGCCGTGGGGGTCCGCCGCACCACCCTCGCCGACGTGGCCCGCCGCGCCGGCGTCTCCCGGATGACGCTGTACCGGCGCTGGCCGGACCTGCGGACGCTGGTGGGCGACCTGATGACGCGGGAGTGGATCGGCGTGGCCACCCGTGCGATCCCCGAGGCCGCGCCCGGCATCGACACGCGCACCCGGATCGTCGAGGGGCTGGTGGCGGGGGTGGAGGCGTTCCGGGCGCACCCCCTCTTCCGCAAGATCGTCGATGTCGACCCGGAGCTGCTCCTGCCCTACGTGCTCGACCGGCGCGGAGCCAGCCAGGAGGCGCTGCTGGCGCTGCTGGCCGACTCCCTGCGCGAGGGCCACGCGGACGGTTCCGTGCGCCCCGGGCACACCGAACGGCAGGCCCGCGCCCTGCTGTTGACCGTGCAGTCCTTCACACTGTCCCTGCGCACAATGACCGACGAGAAGGATCCGGAGCTCGACTCGGCCGCCTTCCTGGGCGAGTTGCGCACCCTCCTGGAGAGGGCGCTCACGCCTTGACTTCCGCCCCACTTCCCCCGCCCTGCTCCGCAGGCGCTTCATTTCCTCCCCGGCCCGAAGACCGGGGCATCCGCGAGAGAAGGCCACGATGAGCCACACCGAGACCGTGGAGGCCGTGCCGGGCTCGTCCCTCAACGCACCCCGGCGCACCCGGGAACTGGCCGAGGCCGCGGACGGCGGGGTGGCCGACGTCCTGGTCGTCGGGCTCGGCGCCACCGGGGCCGGCGTCGCCCTGGACGCGGCCGCCCGCGGCCTGGACGTCGTCGCGGTGGACGCCCACGACCTGGCGTTCGGCACCTCCCGCTGGAGCTCGAAGCTCATCCACGGGGGGCTGCGCTATCTGGCGTCCGCGCAGTTCGACGTGGCGCACGAGAGTGCGGTGGAGCGGGGGGTGCTGATGACCCGTACCGCCCCGCATCTCGTGGCCGCCCAGCCGTTCGTGCTGCCGCTGACCCCGATGGTGTCCAAGGCCCATGCCTCGCTGGCCCGGGCCGGGTTCCGGGCGGGCGACGTGCTGCGGCTGGCCGCGCGGACGCCGCGCCAGTTGCTGCCCGCCCCGCGCCGGCTGTCGGCGACGGAGGCGCGGCATCTCGCGCCCTCGGTGCGGGCCGCCGGGCTGCGCGGCGGCCTGCTGTCCTGGGACGGACGGGTGAGCGACGACGCCCGGCTGGTGACCGCGCTGGCCCGCACGGCCGCCGCGCACGGCGCCCGGGTCCTGACCCGGGTCAGGGTGCTGGAGCTGACCGGCACGGGTGCCCGCATCCGTGACGAACTCACCGGCGAGGAGGGCGAGATCAGGGCCCGCGCCGTGATCAACGCCACCGGCGTGTGGGCGGGCGGCCTGGTCGACGGCATCCGCATCCGGCCCTCGCGCGGCACCCACCTGGTGCTGCGCTCGGAACGGCTCGGCGCGCTGCCGGCCGGCCTGCACATCCCGATCCCCGGCGAGACCAACCGCTTCGTCCTGGTCCTGCCCCAGGGTGACGGCCGGGTCTACGTCGGCCTCACCGACGAGCCGGTCGAGGGCGGGATACCGGACGTGCCCGAGGTGCCCGAGAGCGACATCGGCTTCCTGCTGGACGTCCTCGGATCGGCCCTGGAGGCGCCCGTGGGCCGGGAGGACGTCGTCGGCGCCTTCGCCGGTCTGCGCCCCCTGCTGGACACCTCGGCGGGCGGTGCATCGGTCCGCACCTCCGACATCTCGCGGCGGCACGCGGTGCTGACCTCTCCAGACGGTGTGACGACCGTGGTCGGCGGCAAGCTGACCACCTACCGGCGGATGGCCGAGGACGCCGTGGACGCCGCGGCCGAGGCCCGCG
>NZ_JBLEBI010000052.1:0-38059 GCF_047340315.1 Streptomyces sp. AF1A | reverse complement strand
GGCCCGGGTCCCCCGGACCCGGCTCGGGAGCCGCTGGTCGAGCGGGACGGCGAGACCCTTCCGGTCCCGCCGTCCCGCTCGACTGCGTGCCGGGCACACCCTCAGGTGGCGAACCAGTGGCGAACTGACGCGTACCCGCTGCATATCCACCATTTCCCAGCGGTAGAAAGCACCTTGGTGGCAGTCTGCTCAACAGCAGATACGGAAAGTGTTAAGGAACAGGCACGCAGCCGGAGGTGCACGTCCCGTGGCGTCCAATGTCAATCCCACCGTCAGGCGGCGCCGGCTGGGCCAGGAGCTGCGCAGGCTCCGCGAGCTCAAGGGCATGACCGCCGAGGAAGTGGCCGAGCGACTGCTCGTGTCGCAGTCGAAGATCAGCCGGCTGGAGAACGGCCGCAGAAGCATCAGCCAGCGCGACGTGCGCGATCTGTGCGGGGTGTACGAGGTCGAGGACCAGCGGATCGTCGACTCGCTGATGGAGATGGCCAGGGACTCCCGGCAGCAGGGGTGGTGGCACACCTTCGGGGACATCCCGTACAGCGTGTACATCGGTCTGGAGACCGACGCGGAGTCGCTGCGGGTGTACGAACCCCAGCTGGTGACGGGCCTGTTGCAGACCCGCGCCTACGCCGAGGCCCTGGTGCAGGGCGCGTTGCCGGAGACGTCGACGGCGGAGATCGAGAAGCGCGTCCAGGTGCGCATGCGCCGACAGGAACGTATCACCGCCGAGCACAACCCGCTGCGGCTGTGGGTCGTGCTGGACGAGGCGGCGCTGCGCCGGCAGGTGGGCAGCAGGCTGGTGATGCGCGAGCAGCTGGAGCACCTGATCGAGATGTCCCAGCTGCCGCACGTCACCGTGCAGGTGCTGCCTTTCGAGGTGGGCGCGCATCCGGGTCTCAACGGCCAGTACGCGATCCTGGAGTTCGCGGACGCGGCCGACTCCAGCGTGGTGTACCTGGAGGGCGTCACCAGCGACCTCTACCTGGAGAAGGCCCAGGACGTGCAGAAGTACGCCGTGATGTACGAGCATCTGCGGGCCCAGTCCCTCAACGTGGAAGCATCCCGGCAATTCATCGACAGGGTGGCGAAAGAGTACGCGGAATGAGCCGGCGACACGGAGGGCGCGCGATCGTACACCGTGGATACGCTCGCGTGGAAGGCTCCTCTGGAATATGCCATCCGGTCGAGTGAACGGCACCTCCGGTGGCGGCAGTTGACGGGTAGCGTCGATCACGCCAATCAGTCGACAAGGTTGGCGTGAACCGCACTATCGCAACTCGCAACAGGAGTGGACATGGCACTGATTCAGGGCGCTTCGGAGACGTGGATGAAGTCCTCTTATTCCGCGGGCAACGGCGCCTGCGTCGAGGTCAAGTCGCCCACGACCGCCGAACTCGCCGTCCGCGACTCCAAGGTCCCCGAGGGCCCCATCCTGGCCTTCCCCACCGACGCGTGGAACGCCTTCGTGGCCTCGGTCAAGGCGTAAGGGGCTCTCCCCTGACTCTCGTCCGTCGGATCCGTCGGACGACGTCAGACAACCGTCCGACGACGACAACTGCACACGCACCACCCGAAGAGCCCTCTCGACCAGTCGCCGTCCTTGCCGAGAGGGCTCTCCCGTTCCCCGCCTACCGCACGGGGAACGCCACGTCACACACCGGGTCCTCGGCTCCCGCCGCCTCCCAGTCCGCGAAGTAGATCTCCCGGCAGGGCCCGGCCATCTCCAGCCCCTCCGCGGCCGTCCACTGCTCCACCGCCTCGAAGGCGGCGAGGATCTGCGGATGCGCCACCTGCGCCTTGGTGATGCGGGTGTAGGCGAGCCGGGTCGCCGGCTCCACCCGGACCCCGGTCTGCCGGGCGCGCCCGGCGCGTTCCGCCCACCTCCGCGCCGCCGCCTCGTCGGCCACCGGCACACAGGACTCGGCGGGTCCGTCGCTCTCCATCGACACCTCGGCGTGGTAGACGACGAACGGCGCCCCGGTGACGCCCCCGCACTCCCGGGCCGCCGCCTCCAGCCGGCCCAGCGACGTGGGGATCCACACGGGCAGCTCGTCCGCCAGCGTGTGCCGCGACTCGGTGATCACCACCTGCGCCGGCACGTCCACGGTCTCGACCACGAATGTCCCGTACATCTCGGAACTCCTCCCTGACAGTCGTCCACGGAGGTACTCGGCGAGAGTCCGCTGCCCGGCCACCCGGGCCTCCACGTTCGCCCAGTAGGCGGCGAGCCGCTCGGCCGCGTCGGCGCCCTCGGCCCCGACCACCTCGGCGATCCGGGCGAGCGGCATGTCCAGCTGTCTCAGCAGGGCTACCAGACGGGCGCGTTCGACCTGGTCGGCGCGGTAGTAGCGGTAGCCGCTCGCCTCGTCGACGAGCGCCGGGACCAGCAGCCCGAGCCGGTCGTACAGCCGTAGGGCCTTGGGCGACAGCCGGGACCGCGCGGCGAAGGCGCCGATGGTCAGCAGCTCCTCGTTCACGATGCCATCCTCCGTCACCGGGCGGATCCGTTCCGCCCGGCGAGGAGGACGTTGCGCCCTGCCCCAGGGGCAGGGTCAAGCGGCCCCGGACTCAGCCGAGCTGGGCCTCCACTGCGGCCACGACCTCGTCCGACTCCGGCTCGGTCTGCGGCGAGAACCGGGCGACGACCCGGCCGTCCCGACCGATCAGGAACTTCTCGAAGTTCCAGCGGATGTCCCCGCTGTGGCCCTCGGCGTCGGCGAAGCCGACCAGCCGCTGGTACAGCGGGTGCCGCCCCTCGCCGTTCACCTCCACCTTCTCGGTCAGCGGGAAGGTCACGCCGTACGTCGCCGAGCAGAACTCGGCGATCTCCTCGGCGGTGCCGGGCTCCTGCCCGAGGAACTGGTTGCAGGGCACGCCGAGGACGGTGAAGCCCCGGTCGCCGTACCGCTCCTGGAGCTTCTCGAGGCCCGTGTACTGCGGGGTCAGGCCGCACTTGGAGGCCACGTTCACGATGAGCACGGCCTTGCCGGCGTACTGCGGCAGGTTCGCGGAGCCGCCGGTGAGGGCCCCGATCTCGACATTCAGCACGTTGTGGTCAGCAGTCGTCATGCCCGGATGCTATGCGCTCCGCCCGCGGTGCGGTGAAGGCCGGTCCGCCGACCACGGGTCCGCCGCGGCCGCTCGTCCCTCCGGGGCCCTGCCGCTTCCCTCAGGGCGTCCCCGCCCGGTGGGCGGACGTACAGCACCGCCCGCCCCGCCCTGCGCGGCCCCGCCCTGTGCGGCTCCACTCACACCGGCCCTGCCCGCCGCCGGGACGACGGTGGTGGCGGCGGGCGCGGTGTGCGTGACGCTGAGGCCGGCTACGGCCGGTCGACGTGTTCCTGCGCCGCAACGGCAGGCTGCTGGAACGGTGCCGGAGCCTGGTGCGGCGGCGCCGCCGTCTCATGGCCCTGCTCGGCCGGAGCCTGCTCCACGGACGCCGGCGCCGGGGCCTCGGCCGGCTGCGGAGCCGGGGCCGCACTCGGCCGGGGCGTGCCGAGATCGGCGTCGATCTTCTGCGCGGCCCGGTCGAAGTACCGCAGCAGCTCGACCGGGAACGGCATGACGAGCGTGGAGTTCTTCTCGGCGGCCACCTCGACGACCGTCTGCAGCAGCCGCAGCTGCATGGCTTCCGGCGTGTCCGACATGATCCGGGAGGCGTTGGCGAGCTGCTGCGCGGCCTGGAACTCACCGTCCGCGGTGATGACCCGGGCCCGCCGCTCCCGCTCGGCCTCGGCCTGCCGCGACATGGACCGCTTCAGCGACTCCGGCAGCTGGACGTCCTTGATCTCGACACGGTCGATGTGGATGCCCCATCCGGCGGCGGGACTGTCGATCATCAGGGCCAGCCCCTCGTGCAGCCGCTCCCGGTCGCTCAGCAGGTCGTCGAGGTCGCTCTTGCCGATGATGGACCGCAGCGAGGACTGGGCGACCTGCCCGACGGCGAAGACGTAGTCCTGCACCTCGATGGCCGCGCGCACCGGGTCGGTCACCCGGAAGTAGACGACCGCGTCGACCTTCACCGACACGTTGTCCCTGGTGATGCCCTCCTGCGTCGGCACGGGCATCGTCACGACCTGCACGTTCACCTTGCGCATCCGGTCGGCGAACGGGATCAGGAAGGTGATGCCGGGCTGCCGGTGGCTCGGCAGCGCCTTCCCCCACCGGAACACGACGCCGCGCTCCACCTGGTTGACGACCCGCATGCCGCTCTTCAGCACGAGCAGCAGAAGCAGGACCACGACCACCACTGCGACGACCGTGCCTTCCATGGCACTCCCATCTCCGACGCTACGTCCGTCCGGTTGCGGACAACGGGGAGGACACCCGGGCCGGGGTCGCTGGATGCGGGCGCCGCGTCAGGGAAGAGTAAAGAAAGCCGTACAGCCCGTGCACCACTAGAGTGCGCGGTGGTGCGGAGGCGGTCCGCAGGGGGAGGGGAGCGTGCCATGGCCACGTCGGAAGGCCGTCGGGCCGGCGCCACGTCCATCGGTGCCGAGCAGATGATCGCGGAGGCGCGGAAGGCGTTCTTCGTGATGTTCGGGTTCCTCTCGGTGGTCTGGCTGCTGCAACTCGCCAACTCCGGGGACCACTACGCCCTCTCGCGGGACTACGGCATCGCGTCCGGCGACCTCGGCACACTGCCGGACATCTTCGTCGCGCCTCTTCTGCACTGGAGCTGGGCCCACATCGAGAGCAACTCCGGGCCGCTGTTCGTCTTCGGCTTCCTCGCCGCCTACCGGGGTGTGGCGCGCTTCCTGGGCCTGACCCTGCTGATCGCGGTGACCAGCGGCCTGGCGGTGTGGTTCCTGGAGCGGGGCGACGCGGAGACGGTCGGCGCCAGCGGCCTGATCTTCGGCTACTTCGGCTACGTCGTCGTACGGGGCCTCTTCGACCGCCACCTGATCGACACGCTCATCGGCGTCGTCACGGGCGCCTCGTTCGCCTACCTCCTCACCGTCGCCGTGCCCGGCACGCCCGGAGTGAGCTGGCCGGCACACCTCGGAGGGCTCGCCGGCGGCCTGGCCGGAGCCTGGCTCCTGCGCGACCGCCGCTCCCGCCCGGCAGCGAGCGGCGGCGGTTCCCCGGCCCCCTCCGCCCACCCCCGGGCGGACCTCCACAAGGAACTCGGCGACCTCGGCCTGCTGTAGGGCCCGTCCGGGGCCCGGCAACGACCTCGACACGTACGCCGATGACCTGGCCTCGGTCATCGAGGCGCTCCACCTTCGCGACGTCATCCTGGTCGGTCACCCGACCGGTGGCGGAGGGCTCACCCGCTACATCGCCCGGCACGGCTCGGACCGCGTCGCCAAGGTGGTTCTGCTCGGCGCGATCCCCCCGTTGATGCTCAGGACGGAGGCGAACCCGGAGGGGCTGCCGATCGAGGTCTTCGACGTCTACGAGGGCGCCCCGCACGGCCTGTCGATGGTGCCCGAGTTCGCGGGGCGGTTCGACGCCGACCTCCTCGCATTCGCCCGCGGCTGACTAGCTGTTCTGTCCGGGGAGGGGTTGTTCGGTCCAGATGGACTTGCCGGTCGGGGTGTGGCGGGTGCCCCAGCGCTGGCACAGCGCGGAGATGAGCTGCAGGCCGCGGCCGCCCTCGTCGGTGGCGGAGGTGTGGCGGATGTGCGGCGTGGTCAGGCTGGCGTCGGAGACCTCGCAGATCAGTGTGCGACTGCGGAGCATGCGCAGCCGGATGGGGCCGCAGGCGTGCCGGACGACGTTCCCGACGAGCTCGCTGACCAGGAGCTCCGTGGTCATGATCAGTTCCTCGTCGGTGAGGTTCCAGGCGGCGAGCTGGGTGCGGACCAGGTCGCGGGCCTGGCCCGCCGCCACCGCGTCCTCCGGCAACGGCCACTCGGCCACGTTCTCCGCGGCCAGCGGGTGGGTGCGGGCCAGCAGCAGGGCGGCGTCGTCGGTCAGTGCGCCGTGGGCGGGCAGGAGGGCGGAGGTGAGGGCGGCGCAGAGGGCGTCCAGGCCGGACGCGTCCGCCGGTACGGTCGGCAGGGACGTCACGGACTGCGAGAGCAGCTCGGCGAAGTGGCTCATGCCGGTGGTCACATCCCGGTCCTTGCTCTCCACCAGGCCGTCGCTGTAGAGGGCGAGCAGGCCGTCGGCGGGGAGGACGACCTCGAGGGTCTCGAAGGGCGGAGCGGCCACCCCCAGGGGCGGGTCCGGGGCCATCGACAGGAAGGTGACGGTGCCGTCGGGGTGGGCGACCGCCGGGGGCGGCTGGCCGGCGCTCGCGTACGACAGACAGCGGGTCACCGGGTCGTAGACGCCGTACAGGCACGTCGCGAAGGCGTCGGTGCCCAGCTCGCCCACGATGTCGTTGAGGTGGCCGAGGATCTCGTCGGGCGGCAGCTCCAGCTCCGACAGGGTGCGCACGGCCGTGCGGAGCCCGCCCATCGTGGCGGCCTCGGACATGCCGTGGCCCATGACGTCGCCGATCACGAGGGCCACCCGGGCCGCGGACAGCGGGATCACGTCGTACCAGTCGCCACCGACGTCGGCCCCCTGTTTGGCCGGCTGGTAGCGCGCCGCCGCCGTCACCTCGGGCAGCTCGGGCAGTGCCCGCGGCAGCAGGCTTCGCTGGAGGGTGCGGGCCCGGGTCGTCGCCTCGTCGTAGAGCCCCGCCCGTTCCAGGGCCTGTGCGATCAGCCCGCTGACCGCGGTGAGCAGCGTTCGCCCGTCGTCGTCCAGCACCCGCGGCTCGTCGAAGGAGATTACCGCCGCGCCGATTCCGCGTCCCGACACGGTCAGCGGCAAAAAGGCCCACGCCTGCTTGCCGCCCTCCCAGATCAGGATGTCGGTCGACGGGTAGCGCTCCCGGCACTCCTCCGGGGAGGAGACGAAGAGGGGGGTGCGGGTGAGCAGGGCCTCCCCGACCGGAGCCGCCGTGTCCAGCGCCGTCCAATGATCGTTCAGCATCCGCGTGAAGCACTCCGAATAGCCCCGGGAGCCGATCACGTTCAGCCGGTCGCCGACCACGTCGATCATGATGAGTCCGGAGGCCCCGAGGGGCGTCATCACACCGTCGGCCACCGCCGTTATGACGTCCTGGGCCGTGACGGCCTCGGCCAGCTCCCGCGTGATCCGCTGCACCAGGGCCGCGCGCTCGGCGGCGGCCCGCTCCGCGGCGGCGCGCTCGGCCTCCCGCAGATGCCGCTCGGTGGTGTCGGTGATGTAGAGCGTGAGACCTTCCGGGCCCGGCACCAGCCGCAGGTGGTACCAGGACGTCCCGTCCCGGCCCGGTATGTCGAACCCGGCCGGCTCGCCCCGGGCCGCCGTGGCCCGGCACCGCTCCTCCAGCCCCGGCACGGCACGCATCGGGGGCACGTCCCAGAGCAGGGATCCGGCCACGTCCCCCGCCGGGCCGAGAAGCCGCTCCGCGGCCTGATTCAGGAACCCGACGCGCCAGTCGGCGTCCACGGAGACGAAGCCGTCGCTCATGTGCCGCAGCGCCTGCCCGACCGACTCGGCGGCGGCGTGCGTTTCGCTGCTGTCCCGGATGGTGCCGATCACCTCGACCGGCGTCCCCGCCTCGTCCGTGACCGTCCGGGCACGGGCCTCGATCCAGACGTACGTGCCGTCCTGGCGCCGCACCCGGTACTCGTTCTGGAAGCCGCCGCGCAGCTGGATGCCCGCGTCGAAGCCGGCCACCGCCCCCGGCAGGTCGTCCGGGTGGATCAGGGCCGCCCACGCCTCGATGCCGCCGGTCATCACCCCCGGATCGATTCCGGCCAGCACCTCCTCGACCGGCCGGTCGGCGGTGAGCGCGCCGGTGCGCAGGTCCCAGGTGTACGTGATGCTGGGCGCCCCGCCCACGTCCCACGGGGAGGTCTCCCGCGACTGCGGATCGCTCCCCAGGTCGCGCAGGAGGGTCGGGGACGGATTGAGGATCCCGGACGACATGAGCCGTCCCGACATCCAGACCGCCACCTCGTTCAGGAACGCGTACTCCGCCGCGACGGGCTTGTCGCCGGGCGCGAACAGGACGGAGAGCGCGCCGCGTCGCCGGCCACAGCCCGGGATGGGGGCGGAGAGATGACCGATCCCGGCGGGCAGCCGGGAGGGCCACAGGGCGGCGGGGTCGCGGCCGGGCACCGGGTCGGGCGGGGCCAGCTCGGGCTGCCAGACCATGGTGTCGCCGCGGGCGGCCCTGCTGGGCGGCGCCGCGCCCCGCACCGGGATGATCAGCCAGGGCCGCGTCATCGACTCCGGCAGACCACTGTCGGCGACGAGGTAGAGGATGCCGCTCATGCCGCCGCCCGGGAGATGCACCATGCCGCCCAGGCCGTGCACCTCCGCCACCGCCTGCTGGAGAGCGGTCAGCAGGACCTCGACGTCGCGCCGGTCCTCGTTCACGGCGTCGAGCAGCCGCATCCGCATGCGGTGCCGCTGCAGGGGCCGCACGGCCGGCACGGTCCGCAGTCCCTGCGGCTCGTGCAGCGGACGGGGGGCGCGGGGTACGGAAGTGATGTCGTTCGCATCGCTGCCTCTGGTATTCACCACGGCCGACTGTCGCCTCCGCTCATCGCTGGGCTACATGCTGGGCTGCATGTGATCAGATGTGGACTGCAGTGATCTCCACCCGCCCGAACCATCCTAGTGCGTCGAAATTTAGGCGATTTAATCGGTTCTTACCTTTTTCCGCAATGGTCTACCGTATGTCGCACCGCCTCACTCCGCGTGACCGCAGGGGCTGGCGTTGGGCGGCGGTAAAGGTGGGGTGGGCGTTGGGCGGCGGTGGGCGCCGGTGTCGGGTGGCGGTGGTGCCGGTGCGCATACCGGGACGGTGGCGTCGGCGCGCATGCGGGGACCGTGGCGTCGGGGTGCATACGGGGACCGGTGCGTCGGCTGTGGGCGGCCACCGGAGGGGAGCCGGCACCTGACGCGCGTTCGAGTTGACGCACGTTCAAGTGGCATTCCGCTCCCTTCGGTTGCACCACGTAGGCCCGTGCCGACCCGGTCGGCCGACTCACCGAGTGGCTGCCGTACAGGGCGGAGAAGGTCATCAAACCGCCTGCCCCGGCACGGCACGGCCATCTCTCCGCCCCCAACGCTGCCGAGACCTGATCGTCAGCCGGGCAGGCAGGAGCGGAACCGGTGGAGCAGTTCAAGTGCGGGAGGGCTCTTTGCGTCGAAGGTCTGGCCTCGTTGTTCGGCAGGAACCTCCGGCCCCCAGACGCGGGCCCCGTGGCAGCGGAAGCAGAAGGCGATCTCGAAGAGCTGATCGGTGGAGCTGTGCGCCCGGATGCCCCAGCCCGGGAAGAAGCAGCGGTACTGCTCACTTCCCGGTAGATCGGCGATCAGGGACAGAGCCTGCTGGGCCTGGTCTCCGCTCCAGATCGCGGCGGTGTCACCGGCCAGGTTCTCCGAACTGAGGTGCCTGACGGGGTCGGTGATGCGGACGACCTCGATGCGCTCGGTCTTCTCATGGGTCAGCGGCAGCAGCATGCCCTCAGAGTCCTCGATCTCGACTGCGCTGACCAGTGGCGGCCGGGGCGGCGAGTACGGGGATGCGCCGGCGTCGGATGCGCCGACCGACCGGCGAGCCGCTGGAGGCCCGCCCGATGCCCGAACCGTTCCGCCGCCACCAGACATGCCGACCGATACCCCTCCACAGCGCCCGGCAGGCCCGTCGGCCAACGCTCTTCTGCTCAACGGGACGTCCAGCTCCGGCAAGGCCGGCATCGCCCGTGAACTCCTGGACATCCTGGCGGAGGCCGGCACCCGCCGCCGGGTCACCGAGCCGGTCCCGCCCCTCACTCGAGGGCTCCTCGGGTCGGTGACTCAGCTCTCCGGGTCGTACATGATCTCGCGCACCTCCTGTGCGCACCGGCAGGCCTCGGCGATCTTCGCCGCCCACATCAGCGCGTCCTCGCGCGACGGGACCTCGATGATCGAGAAACCACCGACGACCGCCTTGGTCTCGGGGAACGGCCCGTCCGTGACCGTGCCGTCGGCGGCCACGATGCTCGCCCGCTGACGCTCCACTCCGGCGCCGAAGATCCAGACACCTGCGTCCTTGGCCTCCTGGACCACCCGGTGGGATGCCTCGCCGACCGCCGGAAAGTCCTCCTCGGGGAAGGTCATCGATCCGTCGTCGAACGAGATCAGATACCGCGCCATTGCGTTCGCCTCCCTGCTCGGCGACCACCGGCCGCCTGGTCGCTGCTCCCGGTCCGGCAGACCGCGTGTCAGCTTCTCACTCCCACGGCCTTCGCGCCGGGGAGCCGCGAAAACGGCCTCTGGCCGAATCCATGCCCCGGCCACCGGTGGCTCCCCCGCCAAGCACGCCCACGCCTCCCCGGCCGTATCCCCCCAGTCGCCGCATGCCGGGAAGGCCCGCGCTCGGCACCTGATCCGTACCGGCGCCGAGCAGCCGCTCGCGTTCCGTCGCAGCGAAGGCCGAGCGTTCTCACCGAAGAGCGATCGGTACCAGGCCGGCAGGGCCGCCATGGTCCCCCTGTCCTGTCGGTGACGTCCGACCGGTCTCATGGGCCCTTGACCATCGGCCGCTCCGTCTCATCGACGATGCCTCCGCTCCCTCACGATGTCCCATCGGACTGACGGCCCCTGGCGTGGCCACCGGGCGCAACGTCGCCGAGATCGCCGAAGTGCCGCACACCAGGAGCGAGACGCGCGACAGCAGTGGCCAGGAGGACGGGGTCGATGCGGCTCAAGGTCGTGGAGCGTCTGATCCGGGTGGTGTTCCGGAACGTCGCGACGAAGTCCGGGTCGACCTGCGCGGAAAGGTAGGTGTCGAGCGCCTCCAGCCGGGGGTCGGTCGAGGGGCGGGCGGTGGCCGGCCGAGGAGCGCGGCGGTAGACCTCCAGGCCGCTGCTGCGCTTCCACGGGGAGCCTTTGGCCGACCAGTCCACCGCCACGACCTCGGACCAGGCCACGAACTCAGGCCTTCGGAAAGGAAGGAGGCGGTAGAGCGTGATTCCCTGATGGTCCACCCGCACGCATTTGCGTTGGCTGGAGCAGACTGCCGCGATCCACACGGCGAAGGGGCTGAGCACCAGCTCGATGTGGTCCGTCTCCGGCGGCTCCGCGTGCGGAAGGAGGCCCGCCCCCATGAGCAGGGCGATGGCCAGGACGCTCATGACGCCAGTACGTGTCCAGCCGTATCGGACCACGTACGAACCGTTGAACCCCCCCATGCGCACCATGATGACGCGGCAGACCCTCGCTGCAATCCCTCTAGAGTGCCGTCATGGGGAACGGGCGCAGGGTTCGCCGCATGCTGGTGGGCGGCACGGTGTACGGCTGGCGCTTCGGGCACCGGCACGATCGTGTGCGGGGCTACGCCGGCTGCTGCAGCACGCTGACCCTGTGGCGTGCCGGGAACCGGTCCTGTCTACGTCTGCTGTTCCGGCCGACCGCCGATCGTGCCATCGCCGACGGCTACTTCGACGAGGGCGCGGTGGTGCGCCTATCCGACCGGAAGTACCTGAATCTCCACGAGCCCGGCAGCGTACGCGCGTTGCTCGACGAGGCCTTGGTCCGTGGGCTGTTTCCCACCACAGGGATCGTGGAGGTGGACGGCTGGCCCCTTTTCGACGCGGTGAAACCGGAAGGACCGGCGCCTTGATCAGTTCCTGAACGGGGCAGCGCAAGAGAGGCCGTCACCAGCAGGACGAGATGCGGCGAACCGCCGCTGCCTGCCAGGAGCTACGGCTGGCGGTCGACTGGGCCGGCTCTATGGCAGCAGGTCATGTTCCATCTTCCGCCGCCGCCGAAAGCGATCGTGCCGCCGTCGGGGTCCCTGACCTTTGGCCGGGACAGCACGTCGTTGGCCCGGCGAGAAGCGGCGTCGACCATGCTCCCGCGGTGACTGGCGTGCCCTCGCACGCAGTCGCCCAGGGACCGGTGACGCACTCAAGCTCGGGCTCCGTATCGCCGACAACCCCGTCCGATCGCGGGGGCTTGTCGCAGCACCCTCCGGTGGGGAAGCCCGAGCCACCTTCCCGGATGGGCATCGACTCTGTGGGCACGTTGCCCCATGCCCCACACACGGTGGCGAACACGCTTACGAGCACGCCCAGTGGTCTGCCTGGCGCAGGTCGGGTCGACGGCCCCGGTCCGGCACAGCCTACGATCGTCCCTCCTGCGTTCAGGAGTGGCGGGGCCAGAACACCTGGGGGGCCTGTCAGGCCGGTAACTGGCTCGGTGACGCCGGGTAAAGACGTTGCTGGTCCTCCGCAACGAGGACGAATGCCGGCGCAACGAGTAGGTATGGCAGTCGGTCCGGTAGAGCCGGGGCAGGGGGCGATTCCGGGACGGCCTCCCTTGGCGCCAGGCGGGGAAGTCCCGACGTCGAATCCCGGACGCATGCGAAGCAGCGGCGGCAATGACATTGTCGGGGGCCGTCCGACCACGCCTCCTACGGGCCGGCCGACAGGGGCCATCTCCCGCGGAACGGTGGTGGGTACGGAAAGTCCGGCCACCTGCGGCCCTGTGGGGCGGCCTACGACAGGCATCGGTGAGCCTGCGCCCCAGCCGGTTGGTAGCGCCACCGGGGGCTCTGGTGGTCGCACCGCCTCGCCCTATGGAAGAGCCGTCGGCGCCGGCACGCAGGAGCCGTCCCGGGGGTCCCTGAACTCGGGGGCTCCGCTGCGAGGGGGCATCTCGGGTGGCGCGCCCACCCTCAAGCGGTCAGGCAGCACGCGCGCCAATGCGACTCCGCGGGAGACGCCATCAGCGTCTTCAGATCAACCGCGCAGCACCGCAGCCATAGCTGGCGGCCGCCAATCCAAGGAGCAGCGGAATCGGAAGGGCGACCGCCGTTCCGCTCGTCCGACCACCGAGTGACCGTCCGCGGACAGCGAAGGAAAGCCCATGCTCTTCAAGAGGGCCCGACTCGGGCGCCGTAAGACCGCAGCAGCAGCCGTGCTGGGCCTGCTCCTGGTGGGCGCCTCGGGCCGGCCGGCGTATGCGGAGGGGATGCGTGCGCAACAGTGGTTCCTCGACGCCATGAAGGCGGAGCAGATGTGGCGCACGAGCACCGGCAAGGGCATCACGGTCGCCGTGATCGACACCGGAGTGGACGCGGAAAACCCTGATCTGAAGGGTCAAGTCCTGCACGGAAAGAACTTTGCCGAGGGCCAGGCGGGAGACGAGCGCACCGACTACGACGGCCATGGAACGGGCATGGCCGGCCTCATCGCCGGAACCGGAGCCGCAGACGGCGGAAACGGCACCTTCGGGCCCGCTCCCGGGGCCAAGATCCTCCCGGTACGCATGCCGAAATCCACAACGGCGGCCAACGAGGCAGCAGCCATCCAGCAGTTCAACCAGGTGCTCCCGAAGGCGATTCGTTACGCGGCGGACGCGGGTGCCCAGGTCATCAACATTTCGATGGGGGCAGAGCAGGGCTCGCCAGACGTGACTTCTGCTGTCAAGTACGCCTTGGAGAAAGGGACTTTGATTTTCGCGGGCGTCGGCAACAGTGGCGACAAGGGAAATCCGGTCGAGTATCCCGCAGCGACGCCTGGTGTCGTAGGCGTGGCAGCGGTGGGCAAGGACCTCCGGCATACCTCGTGGTCCGAATACGGCCCCCAGGTGGACATGTCCGCTCCTGGCGCTGACATGGTCGCCGCCTGCACCAGCGTGACAGGCTTCTGCAAGACCGACGGCACCAGCGAAGCCACCGCCATTGCCTCAGCCAGTGCCGCCCTGATCTGGTCCAAGCACCCTGACTGGACCAACAACCAGGTCCTCCGCGTCATGCTCAACACCATCGGAGCCCCCACGGACGGCGCCAAGCGCAACGACTCGATCGGCTACGGCATCGTCCGTCCGCGAATCGCCCTGCAAAACCCCGGCGATCCCGGCCCCGCCAACGTGTATCCGCTCCCGGACCTCAAGGATGTGGCGTCGAATCCGACGCCTCCGAAAGCTTCCCAGACCGCAGGCGCCGCGGCACCGGCCAGGACTGACAACTCAACCGCGGCATCCTCCTCATCCGGCACGGACAACACTCTCTGGATCACGCTGGGCCTCGGAGCTGTCGTACTCCTCGCAGCCGCGATCACGGTTGCCGCCGTCGCCCGCAGGCGTCGAACGACCACAGCACCATTCCCAACGCCCCACCCAGCACCCCGCCCATCGCCCTACGGAACCCCAGGGGGCGCGCCCTCGCCGTACACACCCCCGGTTCCGCCGAACAGCTTCCCCTCGTCCGATCGATGACCGGGTGCCGGCTGAGTACGCGTACTCAGACGCGCTGGTGGCTGATACGGATGGGTCATTCGACGCAGCGTTATTACTGTGCTTCTCGACCACCACAGCGTTGCGGTCGCACGTTCACAGCATTTCGGCGACGTACGGCGAGACAGGGGGAGGGCCACGCATGGAATGGAGAGGACAAGCGCGTGGGGTTTGACTGGGAGAAGGCCGTAGGAGTTCCGCCCAGGACCGGAGACGTGGGACGCAGCCACATGCAATTGGCGAGCGCGAACGGCGGGGGAGGCGGAGGCGCCGGGAACGGCAACGCTGATCTCCGGACCAGCAAGACACCGTGGACGAGCGCGTCCGGCGTCGCGGAGGCACTGCATACGGACACCAACAACGGTCTGACCGACCTCAAGGAAGCCAGCGCCGGCATGGCGGTCGGCACTGAGGGATTCGAGTGCACGGCCGCGCTGAACGAGTTGCGTACCACCTGGGATGCCCGGCTCACTGCTGTACGCGACGAATGCGGTCGGCTGCACGGAACCTTGGCCAAGACCGGCAAGCACTTCGGTGAGGTCGACCAGCACGTCGGCGGCCGAGTGGACCGTGTTCACGTGGGCAACCGCCCGGATTGGGCAAGGTGAGGCTGGTGCCCACATGGCAGCAACTTCGGGACCTGAAGCTGTCCGAGTACCGGGACGCCGCTGGCGGCTGGGGCAAGGTGAGCCATCGCGCGGACGCCGCCCGCCTTCGGGTAGACCGGGAGATGACGATTCCTGTCCGGTCTACGCAAAAGGGGGATACGGCCACCAAGGCGGCCGGCGAACTGGACCGGCTCAGTCGTAACTACCAGTACATCCACGGCGAGTGCGGTCTGATCCGGACGACGCTGGAATCCCTCGCCGCCGAACTGGAGGGGCCTCAGCGGAAGGTGAAGCAGGCGTTGGAAGACGCCGAGGCGCTCAAGTTCACGGTGAACGAGGACGGTTCGGTGACGTATCCACCGCCCATCGCGAAGGACGGCACCCCAGCGCCCATTCCTTACGGGCCGTACGCCCCAGGCACGTCGCCAGCTGACCCTGTCGTGCCATTCGCCCCCGGTGAGGGCGGTGGCACAGCGCGAGCGGGCGCGCCAGTCCCTTTTCTGCCGGGCAAGGGCGAAGGAGGCGGCAATCCCATCAAGGCCATGGCCGAGAGCGTCGCGGAACAAATCGCGAGCGCTGTGCGCGAGGCAGGCGAGATCGACGCGCGTTATGCATCCCTGCTCCGCAAGCTGAAGGCCCCGGCGGGGCTGGACGTCACCGACGACATGCTGATCGACGCGGCCAAGGACATGCAAGCCGTGCAGAAGTCCGTCGCCGGCTACCTCGACGAGAAGAAGATCCCGCACGGAAGGTCTCCCGTCGAGAACAGGAAGTGGTGGGACAGCCTCACTGACGAGCAACGCGACGAGTACGCGACCCTCTACCCGGCCCGGATCGGCGCGCTCGACGGCCTGCCGTCAGAGGTGCGCGACACCTCCAACCGGATCGTGCTGGCGGAGACCCGAGCAGAGTTCGCGCGAGAATACGAGCGACTGGGGCCCGAGCCGCCGCAATACGTCCAGGTTGGCGACCCTCCCTCAGCCGTCGTCAACCCGATCTGGCAACAGTGGAAGAAGAAGGGCGGTGTGCAGGTGCGGGACATGCTCAGCGGCATGGACGACATCCAGGCCCGGCTGGACGCAAGCGGCGTGCCCGGCCCCGACGGCAAGCCCGGCCTGCCACAGGCGTACCTGCTCGGCTTCGACACCAAGGGCCTCGGACACGCGATCATCGCCAATGGCAACCCGGACACAGCAGACAACACAGCCGTGTACGTGCCGGGGACAACGGCGCGGCTGGCGAACGTCGGCGGCGACATCAAGCGGATGACCGATACGTGGCAGGAGGCCCATGCACAGGCCCCCGACAAGACCACGTCCACCATCACCTGGCTCGGCTATGACGCCCCGCAGAACATCCTCACCGATTCCCCCTCACCGAGCTATGCCTACGAGTCAGCCCCCAAGCTGAACAACTTCCTGGACGGGCTGCAGACCGCCCGCAGCGGCTCTGAAGCATGCACGCCGTCAAGCCACACGACGATCATCGCCCACAGCTACGGCAGCACCGTCGTCGGCGCCGCCGCCAAGGCACACCACATCGCGGCCAACGACATCGTGGTCGCCGGCAGTCCGGGCATGCTGGTGGGCGACGCCAGCGACCTTGGCGTGGGCAGCAACCACGTCTGGTCCGAGGCCGCCAGCGACGATCCGGTGCCCTACCTCGGCAAACAGTTCCTGGGAGGAGAGAAGTGGGGGGTGCAGTACTACCACGGCATTCCCTACAACGCCGGTTACATCACGACCATGCCGTCCGACGATGCATTCGGGGGACATCGGATGGACGTGGATACCAGTGGCCACAGCGGTTACTGGGACACCGGCTCGACATCACTGGAGAACCAAGGGGCAGTCGTCGTCGGCAAATATGGTGACGTTAAGGAAGAGAAGTGAACTGGCTCAGGCATCTGCTCCCACGGCGTCGGCTCGCCCTTTGCGCCGCGGCCAGTGTTGTGGCCCTCGTCATGACGGGATGCTCAAAGGACATGACAAAAAAGGACGTGAATGACGCCGGTAGGACCGCCGAGCCGACGACGCTCGCGGTCGACCAGGCGAGGACGAAAGCCAACCACCTCTCCAGTCAGATTCTCGACATGATCGGAATCAAGGAAGGCAAGGTGACAGAGGGAGGTGCTGGCGTCTCCCTCTGCGACGATGACCCCGATCACCTTTATCGCATGCGCCACCCTTGGTCGATCTACGAAGTGGCCTCCGACAAACTCGAGGCCGGTTTCCAGCGCCTGCGGGACAGCCTGCCCAAGAACGGCTGGAAAGTCGTCGCATATGGTCGTGACACCAGTGCAAACAAGAACCTCGAACTCACCGCCGATTCAGAGAAGGAACCCTTCTCGGTCAACGCTTCCTTGCACATCACGGGCTCGTCAGGAACCCAGCAGCCGATGATCCAGGTCCGTGTCGTCTCCAACTGCTTCCGTGCGCCGAAGGGGACGGACCTCGGTAAGGAGTACTGACAAGGCGCCGTTGACGATCCGTGAAGGCAGTGCTTGTTGGCGTCCGGGGTGCCGAAGCCGGCCTAGCCTCGATCTTGCATGAGGGTCCGTCAGCTTGCTGACGGACCCTCATGCAAGATCGAGGTTAGACACTCCCCCAGTTGACGAAGATCCTGCGCGAGTAGGTCCAACTGATCTGCCAAGGGCCGCCTTCGAAGCGGGCCAGGGGTCGGCAGGAGCGAAGCGGAAGCCATTGAACTCCGCTGGGCGGAAGACGTCGAGCGACGTACCCCGCACCTCCTGGTCCCGCCTTATGGAGCACAGGGACGGCGCCACGAGGGGCCGAACATGCGAGAAGCGTTCGCGCCAGCCGTCCGCTGTCCCTAGGCGCTCGGTGACCTTGAGAGTCTGCAGATTGGGGCGCAAGCTCTCGGGTCGGCGGTCCCCATGGTGCCGCTGCACGTCGACCTCGACGGTCGAGTACTTGACGAACTGGCATTCTTTGTACAGTAACCGGAACGGAACCGGGAAGAGCCGCACATGCTGGGGCGCCCCCTGGTCGAGCCGTATGCCAGCCACGCAGCTCGTCTCGTGGTACTTCGCGGACAGTGTCAGGGTGGCGGGTTTTAATCCCGACCTCTTCGTCCCGACCGGACTCCGCTGGGCGCTTGACGTCGCGCTGGTATGTCTCTCACCTGCTGCCACGGCCCGTAGAAGTCCGTGGTTGTTCGCCGCTGTGCGTCGGCGTTGTCACGCAGTTACACACTCAATGCTGCGGCTCTACAGAGGTGAGTGGTCGGCTGATGCTCCTGTCTGGGGATCTTGCAGCGCGACGAGTTCCCGCAGGTCGTTCGCGACCATGACCTGTGCGAGGCGTCCGACGACGGCCACGACCTCTGGGCAGGCGGTCGCCTGAAGGTACTCCGCGTCGGTGTCGTTGGGCGCCTCGGCCGCCGCGATGTTGAGCGTGGTGCCGGGCTCCCTCATCAGCTCGACCTCTTCCTCGCTCCTGAGGCTGGTGCCGAGGTAGCGCTCGGGCTCGTCGGCGTCACAGAACGCCCTCGGACATTCCGGTCCGCCGTTGACCGCCAACGTTGATGTCAGCCCGTGATGTCCGGTGCCGTGCCGACGGCCGAACTCCGGCGGGCTCAGGGCGTAAAGAGCACCTCCTCGGTGCGCCCGGTCGCCTGCTGCCAGTAGTTCAGCAAGGTGCGTACTTGCTCTTGAAACTCGGCTTTGGACAGGCCCGCCCCGGCCTCGACGAGGCCGGGCAGCGGCAGTGGACGCGCATCCGTACGGTGGATTCGGGCTATCCGCCAGTACCGCCCATAACGGCCGCGGCGGCCGAGGACCTCAATGCGGGTGACCTGATCCCATGGCACGGACTTCCGACTGAACACGGTGGTCAGAACCACGCTCGAAGGAGTCAGCAACGTCGCGCCGGATGCGGACCGCAACATTGTGAGGACGCCGGTAATGAGGGCGACCCCCAGCACGGCGAGGGCGGTCCAATTGGTCCCGTGCGACCTGGCCACCATCAGCACCGCTACGAGGCCGACCAGCACCACAAAGCCAAGTGCGCGCATCCGAATACCTCGCTGCTCGCGTGGGCCAAAGCCAATTCGTCTCTCCTCCACGCGAGGATGGTAGGGGTTAGCGTCCTACCACGGAACCTGGAACGGGCAACGTCCGGAGTGAATGCGTAGATCAGCCCTCACAGTCCTCCGACCTGCGCCGGAGACTGGCGGAGGGCACCCGCGACACGGAGTGTGTCGAAGGTGCGTCGGCAGCTGCGACCGAACCAGGCGTCCGTCATGTGGAAGGGCGCTTCGGTGCGCAGCCCCTCTGATGCACCCGGCGGGACTCGAGCGAGGACAAGCGCTCAGAAGATGCAGGCAGGCATCGGTGGGCTGGGGCGGCAGCACGACGCCAGTCCCGCGCTGGGCCGTCGAGCACCGCTGCCGTCCACCGTCGTTGCCGTCAGCGCTGCCGTCACCGCCGCCGGACTTGTCGTTGAGCGAGCACCGCTTTAGGGATTCGAGCAACGAGGGTTCGCGCTGCGGTGATGTCCGGGCAGTCGCCCAGAGCAGCGCCGAGCCGCTGAAGTCTCGCGCGAACCGACTGCTGGAGCTTGGTCACGAGTCAAGCCAGTGGCCAGAGTTGAGCCAATTTGGTCATGAACTGAGCTAGTGGCCGTGACCTGTCGGCGCCATGATGAACTCCGATTCGGCTGATCCCGCGCGCTGCCGACCGGTCCCTCGCGCTTTCGAAAGGCACGGCATTGCTCGCTCTCGTCTTCGGGAGGCACCTGCTGTACGTCGCCCTCGTCGCGGCGGCGGTTCTGGGGGTCGTCTGGCAGGGCCTCCGTGGCCGCTCGGACCGGCCCTGGGCCTACGCGGCCTGGGTGGCCTCGACGACGGCCGCCCTGTTCCTGACGCTCTGGTTCAGGCCCGTTGGTGCGGGAGTGGTGAGGTGCACGGTCAGCAAGGACGTGTGGGAGCCGTTCGGGACAGCCCAGGGCTGGATGAACGTCGCCCTGTTCGTGCCGGTCGGCTTCTTCGGCGTGCGCGCGGCCCGGCGCCCGATGCCTCCCCTGCTGCTCTCCGTCCTCCTGGCCTGCGGGATCGAGACCCTCCAGGCCGTCCTTCCGGTCATCGGCCGCTACTGCGACACCAGCGACCTGATCACCAATGCCGCGGGCGCCGCTGCGGGCGTGGGCATCGGGGTCCTGTCCCTTCGCCTCGCCCGTTCGCGGCTGTCGCCCTGGCCCACACGTCAACGCTGGTTCCCGGTCGCGACCGGGGCGGGATTCACGGCCGTCGCCTGCCTGATGACAACCGCCATCGACCTGCGGGTCGTCGACCACGCCGAGCCGAGCAGGCAGGCATCCGCGGAGCAACGGACGGTGATCGGCCAAGCGGTCCGCGAAGCGCTGGGCGACGACTTCAGAATCGTCCGCGTCATGGACAGCACGCCGTGCGGTCTGGACGGCGTGGACGAAGAGTTGTGGGCCGAGCTGAAACCGAGCGGAATGGCCTCCATGAGCTGGCCCCACCCGGACCGGTTCCAGATCGACGTCTCGATGGGTCCCTGGACCGAGGGCACGGCGGTCGGGTACCCCATCCGGGGCTCCGCCCGGTCCGTGCACGACGCGGCGGACGCCGTGCGGACCGCCGGCCGGTACGTGGCCGCGCACTACCCCACCGCCGACGCGAAGCGGCCGGTGGTGGACCGTGCAGACGACGGCACGGGCGGCACGTGGACCGTCACCTATCCCTACCGCGACGACCGCATGCCGGCCATGACATCGCTGAAGGTGACCGTCAACTCCGTTGGACACCTCCTCGACGTCGACCTCTCCGCAGTCACCGCCAGCGACAGCGGCCCGAGCGAGAGATCCGGGGGCTGCGGCTGATGCCCCTCGATTCGGCAAGCGGTGAGCTGCTCGGCAACTGCCGGCAGGCCCTCAGCCACATCGGTCTGGTCAACGGCGCCTGGGCTATCCGTCAGGCCGAGACCGGGGCGGCCGAACTGCCGCCGTGCCACCGGCCCGAGTGGATCTTTTCTGCGATCCAGTACGCCGGGCTCCATCCTGGTGACACCGGACGTGAAGACCGGCGTCGAGGCGAGATCGGAGAGCTTGGATGGTCAGCCGTAAGTGCCATGGCGGTGCACCTAGCGGAGCGTCTACGACGGGCTCAGCCACAGCGCGGCAGCAGCCGGCTCCCCGTCAGTCAATTCCTCGGGGGCGGTCCGCTCACGCGGCCGAATCCGTGACGGCGGCGGAACGGCGCTCGGCGCCCGCCAGCCTTTTCTGCCCGGCGACGTCGCCCCGCCCGGACGCCACCCCTCCGCAGTCAGCCCGTCTCGAAGCACTACGGTTACGGCCGCAGACGGCCGCGCTCGTGCCACGTAAACCGCCCAGCGATGCCGCCGTAGCGGCCGGTTGCGCCAGGCATCCAGTTCCTCGGCCATCTTGTCAGTAGCCCGCGAGAGCAGGTCCCGGGGGACATCCACGTCGTAGATCTCCGCGAGAGGCGCCTGGATCTCCCCCGTTGTCAGGCCCTTGGCATACAGCGACAAGATCGCCTCGTCGAAGCCCTCCACTCGCCGCTGATGCTTGGGTACCACCTGCGGCGTGAACGTGCCGGCTCGGTCGCGTGGCACGTCGATCTCGACCGGTCCGACGTCGGTCAGCACCCGCTTGCGAGAGGTGTCATTGCGGGAGTTGCCCGAACCGGCGCCCGCCCGGTCGCCCCTCTCGTAGCCGAGGTGATCGGTCAGCTCGGCCTCCAGCGCGCCCTCCAGGACCAGCTTCACCAGCCCCTTCAGCAGGCCGTTCTCTCCGACCAGATTGACGCCTTCGGTGCGAGCCCGGGCCACCAGCTGCTCAGCCAGCTCGCGGTCCAGTTCGGTCAGTCTCGCCAACTCGGCCCCCGTGCGTACGATGTTCGAACTCTCGCAGGGCCGTTCATCCTTGCTGCCCATCCGTGATCCTTCCCGGCAGAGGCCACATCTCTTGCCAGACCGGTCACACCGGGCTTACACGAACTTTCAGACAGTCCCGCCCCACGTCGTGATGGAGATCCTGGGCCACTCCCAGACCGGCATCACCATGGACGTGTACACCCACGTCGTGCAGGACACGCAGCGCGAGGCCATGAGCCACATGGATCGGCTGTTGCGGAAGCGGCCTGGTCGTCAGTGACCGACCCCGTTGATGTCAAAGGTGGATGTCAAAGGCCCCGGACCAAGATCGGTCCGGGGCCTTTTGGCTGGTGCCCCCGGCAGGATTCGAACCTGCGACACCCGCTTTAGGAGAGCGGTGCTCTATCCCCTGAGCTACGAAGGCGTGGGTCGGCGTCCTGGTGGACGCTCGGTGGACAGGGTACCGGATCAGGGGCGGGCGGGGTGGGGCGTGGGGAGTCAGAAGAGGGGGACGTGGGTGAAGCGGGACGCGGTGTGCAGGTCGGTCTGGATGTCGTCGGCGGTTCTGCGCAGTTCCGGGAGGAGGTCCTGGACGCAGTCGTCCAGGGTGCGGCGGGCCGCGTGGGTGGCGATGTGCAGCGCGGCGACGGCCCGGCCGGTCCGGTCCCGTACCGGTACGGCGATGGAGCGCAGGCCCGAGTCCAGTTCCTCGTCGACCAGGGCGTAACCCCGGGCGCGGACCTCGGCGAGGTCCCGGGGGAGGGGCGAGGCGGTGTCCGCGAGGAGTACGCGGCCCAGGGAGGTCGCGGCAGCGGGCAGGCGGGTGCCGACGGTTATGCGCACCGTGAGGACACGGCTCGCGCCCGCGCCCGCCGTGTACTGGATCTCCGTGCCCTGTCCCGTCAGCACCGCGAGCGCGGTCGACTCGTGCACGCGGGCCGCCAGGGAGTGCAGGTGGGGCTCGGCCAGTCGGGGCAGGGTGGTGCGGGAGAAGGGCGGGAAGCCCAGGTCCAGCACGCGGGGGGTCGGGCTGAAGGTGCGGTCGGGAGCCGGCGCGACCAGGTCCAGGTGCTCCAGGGTGAGCAGGGCGCGGCGTGCGGTGGCTCGGGACAGGCCGGTCGCGCGGGCCACCTCGGTCAGCGGCAGCGCCGAGCGGCCCTCGCCGAAGGCGGTCAGCACGGTCAGGCCGCGGGCCAGGGACTCCACGAAACCGCGGCCCAGTTGGTGCTTGGAGGCCGTCGTCCAGGTCGCCAGGCCGCAGGGCGGTGGCCCGGGTTCGGGCGCGGGCGTCGTGCGCAGGGCGGATTCCATCGCCGTCACCGCCGTACGCAGCCGGGGCAGCAGGGTGCCGCGCAGGTCGGCCGCCGAGTGCCGGCTGGTGTGGCTGACCACGTTCGCCACGCAGGCGAGGCGGCCGCTGACCGGGTCCCGTACCGGTACGGAGACCGCGACGAGTCCCGGCTCGATCAACTGGTCGTCCAGTGCCCAGCCGTCCCTGCGCGCCCGCTCCACCCGTTCCGCGAAGGTGTCGGCGCAGGCCTCGGTGGAGTCCGCGACGGACGGGTGGTGTGCGGGTACGGCGGGGAAGGAGGCGTCCGCCGGGTCCGCCGCCCTGCGGGTACGCCAGCGCGCCCAGTCCGCCTCGGTCCACTCCGTCGCGAACAGCGGGCCCGGCGCGGTGCGTTCGGCCGGGAGCAGGTCGCCGATGCGGAAGCTGACGGACATGGCGCGGCGGCGGGTGGCCTGGTGGATGAAGCGGATGCCGTCGAGGTCGGCGACCGCGAGGGACACCGACTCGTCCAGTTCGTCGGCGAGGGCGTCGGCGTGCGCGTCGAGCAGCGAGGGCAGGCGCAGGGCGGCCAGGTAGGCGTTGCCCAGTTCCATCACGCGGGGGGTGAGGACGACGTCCCTGCCGTCGAGGCGGACGTAGCCCATGCGGGCCAGGGTCGCGGTGATGCGGTCGACCGTGGACCGCGCGAGCCCGGTGGCCCGCTCCAGCGCGCTCGGGCTCAGCGTGCCGCCCGCCTCGGTCAGGCGCCGCAGCACACCGACCCCGCGCAGCAACGGCCCGACCGCCTCGTCCGGCGGCTCCGCCGGGGAGACGGGGCCCGCCGCTCGGGTTCCCGGAGGGGTCGAGTCCGTCGCCGCGCCCCTCGGCACAGACCCAGACCCAAACCTGGATCCAGACCCAGGCGCAGCCCCAGACCCAGGCCCAAACCCAGAACCAGGCCCAGCCCCAGGTCCGCCCGCCTCCCGCGGTGTTCCCCCACGGGCGCGGCGGTCGGTATCCGGTGGGGTCTTCGGGGGCATCGTCTCTCCGGTGCGGCGTGCGGGCACGCCTACGGTAAACCCGTGCCGTGGGGCGGGCACTGGTGAGCTCCGTGGGTGTGGAGCGGGCAGGAGCGAACCCCACGCCATGGGCCCGGCCGGGCGAACCCCACGCCTTGGGCCCGGCTGCGTGAACCCCTGCCATGGGCCCGGCCGGGCGAACCCCACGCCTTGGGCCCGGCTGCGTGAACCACCTGCCATGGGCCCGGCCGGGCGAACCTGTCAGGGTGCCGTCAGGAGCGCGTCACCCGGATGCGGTAGTTGCCGTCCTCGTCCGTGCCCGTCACCTGGACGGTGATGCCGTGGCCCGGGTCCTTGAAGCTCTCGCCGGGGGAGAAGGGGGCGTCGGAGAGTTCGGCCTGGACGTTGGGGCTGCGGGTGCAGCCGCCGCTGTCGCGGTGGGAGTCGTAGACGGTGATCGGGCCGCGCCCGGTGTCGACGGTGGCCTCCACCTTGTAGATGAGCAGGCCCGGCCGGCAGACGACCTCGTCGTTGCCGCCCTGGGCGCGCACCTCCATGGCGTAGGCGCTGTGGTCGTCGATCGGCACGATCACCAGCTTGCCGCCGCCTTTGCGGTACAGCGGGGTCAGCGTGTACTGGACGCTGCCCCGGGCGGCCACGCAGCCGACCTGGGAGCCGTCCAGCCAGCCCAGTTTCCACTTGTGCCAGCCGAGGAGGTCGTTGTCGGCCCCCCAGTCCTCGCTCATGATGTCCCAGTGCCCGACCGCGCCCCCGCCGTCCTGGGTGTACAGGTCGGGCAGGCCGAAGGTGTGGCCGTTCTCGTGCGGCAGGACCCGGAAGCCGGTGCGGGGGAAGGAGCCGGAGCCGTCGTCCTGGCGGGAGTAGATGAAGGAGGCGTTGGAGACGGGCACGCCGTCGGCGACCGGGGCGTCGCCGTTCCCGGCGAAGGTCACGGAGAGCACGGTGTCCAGGGCGGAGGGGCCGGCGTTCGGCGTGACGAGCACGTTGATCAGGTCGTACGAGCGGAAGTCGACCTTCGGGTCGGCGGCGGCCACGATGTCCTGCACCAGCTGCCGGTAGCCGGGGTCGAAGGGGGCGCCGCGCTCTATGCCGTACGCCTTGAACGGCTTCGGCATCCGCAGCCAGCCGGTGATGGGCGTCTCGGGCCGGTAGTCGAGGCGGCCGTAGGAGGCGGCGCGGAACCAGTCCTGGGTCCGCGGGAAGAACTCGTGGAAGCGGTTCATCGCGCTGCCCTGGCCGGGCGCGTCGGAGAAGTCGACCATCAGGGTGAGGGCGTGGACGGTGCCCGTGGAGCGGGCGTAGCCGCGCGGGGTGGGCACGCCCTCGGGCATCTGCACGTCCTGGCTGCCGTGGATCATGCAGGGGGAGAGGGCGGCGGAGCGGGCCAGGCCGATCGGCCCGGCGGCGGAGGGCGCCAGGAGGTGTCCGGTCCCCGCCGAGGTGCTGACCGCGAAGGTCAGCGCGGTCACCGCGGCGAGGGCGGCCGCCCGGCGCGGGCCTATCCGGCGCGGGCTCGTCCGGCGCGCGCGTATGCGGCGGGAGCGTGTGCGGACCGGGGGCTGCGGCTGCATGCGGGGACCCTTCGCTCCACGGCAGCCGCCGGTCTCCGGCTGCACCCTTGCGATCACCCTGTGTCGGTGATCCGGAGGGCGCGCGCTGGAGGAGACCGATCGTGGGAAGGGCGGCGCGCGGTGGGGTGAATCCCGGCGGGCGGTGAGCGTGTCGCAGGTCACAGCGAATGAATCGTGGGCGGGAAATAACCGGGGACCCACTCCCCGTTTGGAACTGTGTCGGAGCGAAACGGGGAGCCGTTCCCCGCATCGCCCCGACGCCCAGCGAGGCGGGGACTCGTTCCCGCATCCGTCCCGACGCCGAGCGAAACGGGTACTCGTACCCGCATCGCGCCCCAACACTTCGAGGAGTACGCCGTGCCGACCGCGACCTCCCCCGCACCGCGCAAGGCGGGCCGGCCCCGGGCCGACGCCCTGCGCAACCGGGAGCGGATCGTCACCGCCGCCCGCGACATGTTCGTCGAGCACGGCCCGGACGTGCCGCTCGACGAGATCGCCCGGCGGGCCGGGGTCGGCAACGCCACGGTGTACCGCAACTTCCCCGATCGCGACGCCCTCGTCCGCGAGGTCCTCTGCTCCGTGATGGACCGTACGGCCGAGGCGGCCGAGGTGGCCCTGGCGGAGACCGGGGACGCCTTCACCGCCCTGGAGCACTTCGTGCACGCCGCCGCGGACGAGCGCATCAGCGCGCTGTGCCCGATGGTCTCCAGCACCTTCGACAAGCACCACCCGGACCTGGAGGCCGCCCGCGAGCGCGTCGAGCAGCTCGTCGAGGCCCTCATGGGCCGGGCCATGGCGGCCGGTCAGCTGCGGCCGGACGTGGGCGTCGGCGACCTGATGATCGTCGCTGCCCAGCTGAGCCGGCCCCCGGCCGGCACGGACTGTCTGGTCGGCGACCGCTTCGTCCACCGCCACCTTCAGCTCTTCCTCGACGGCCTGCGGGCGCCCGCCCGCTCCGCCCTGCCGGGCAGGGCCGTCACCGTCAGGGAGTTGCGCGAGTCCTGACCGCTCAGTCCGGCCCCCGATCCCAGTCCATCTCTCCAGTACGCCCTCCGGAGCACGCCCTACGGCACGCTCCGGCGGTCGTACGTTTCCTCATCACGGCCGTTTTCTTGCCATTTTTCATCCCGAAGTCCCGAAGTCCTGAAGTCCTGAAGCTCCGAAGTCCCGAAGTCTCGAAGTCCCGAAGTCCTGAAGCTCCGAAGTCCTGAAGTTCTGAAGTCCTGAAGTCCCGAAGCTCCGAAGTGGGTACCCCCATGTCCAAAACAGCCGTGAAGGCTTCCGGCGCCGCCGCACCGGGCGGCGACGCCAACCGCTGGAAGGCGCTCGTCTTCATCGCGCTCGCCCAGCTGATGGTCGTCCTCGACGCCACGATCGTGAACATCGCCCTGCCCTCCGCCCAGCAGGACCTCGGCATATCCGACGGCAACCGGCAGTGGGTCGTCACGGCCTACGCCCTCGCCTTCGGTGGTCTGCTGCTGTTCGGCGGCCGGATCGCCGACCTGTGGGGGCGCAAGCGTGCCTTCGTCCTCGGCCTGGGCGGCTTCGCCGCCGCCTCCGCGCTCGGCGGCGCCGCCACCGCGGGCCCGATGATGTTCGGCGCCCGGGCCCTCCAGGGCGTCTTCGGCGCCCTGCTCGCCCCGGCCGCGCTGTCCCTGCTCGCCGTGATGTTCACGGACGCCAAGGAGCGCGCCAAGGCATTCGGCATCTACGGCGCGATCGCCGGCGGCGGCGGTGCCGTCGGCCTGATCCTCGGTGGCTTCCTCACCGAGTACCTGAACTGGCGCTGGACGTTCTTCGTGAACATCCCGTTCGCCATCGTCGCCGCGGCCGGCGCCTACTTCGTCATCCGCGAGCCGGAGGGCGGCCGCAACCGCAACCCGCTCGACATCCCGGGCGTCCTGCTGTCCACGCTCGGCCTGGTCGCGCTCGTCTACGGCTTCACGCGTGCCGAGTCCGACGGCTGGGGCGACGCCGGCACCGTCTCGATGTTCGTCGCGTCCGCGGTGCTGCTGACCGCCTTCGCCGTCGTCGAGTCCCGGGTCAAGGCGCCGCTGCTGCCGCTGCGCGTGGTGACCGACCGCAACCGCGGCGGCGTCTACCTCTCCCTCGGTCTCGCGATCATCGGCATGTTCGGCCTGTTCCTCTTCCTGACCTACTACCTGCAGGTCGTGAAGGGCTACTCGCCGGTCAAGACCGGCTTCGCCTTCCTGCCGATGGTGGCCGGCATGATCACCGGCTCCACGCAGATCGGCACCCGGCTGATGACCCGGGTTCCGGCCCGTCTGCTGATGGGCCCCGGCTTCCTGGTCGCCGCGCTCGGCATGCTGGTGCTGACCCAGCTGAAGGTCGACACCTCGTACGGCACTCAGCTGCTGCCGGCGATGGTGCTGCTCGGCCTCGGCATGGGTACGGCGTTCATGCCGGCGATGTCCCTGGCCACCCAGGGCGTGCAGCCCCGGGACGCCGGTGTCGCCTCCGCGATGGTGAACACCTCGCAGCAGGTGGGCGGCGCGATCGGCACCGCCCTGCTGAACACCATCGCCGCCTCGGCGACCACGTCGTACATCAGGGACCACATCGCCGGTGCCGCGGCGAAGCCGCAGCGGCAGCTGGTCGAGCTGCAGGGCCAGGTGCACGGCTACAGCACGGCGATCTGGTTCGCCGTCGGCATCCTGGCGCTCGCCGCGCTGATCGCCTTCACCTTCGTCAACGCCGGCCGGCCGGGCTCCACCACGGTGGCCTCCGGCGAGGGCGTCGAGGACGAGGTGGCGGTGCCGGTGGTGGCCCACTGACCTCGGGTCAGGGTGCTCTGTTCGGATCGGGCCGGATCGGGGAGCGGTGCCGGAACCCGTGGGCCCGGCATGATCCGAGCGAGCCGCCCTAGCGGAGCCAGGGCAGGTCCGCGCCCGCTTCGTCGGGCTGAAGGCCCTCGGCGACGATCTCCATGATCTCGCCGAGGGCCTTCTGCTGTTGCGGGGTGAGCCGGTCGAACAGGGCCTGCCGTACCGCGGTGACATGGCCCGGGGCGGTGCGCCGCAGGACCTCGACGCCCTCGTCGGTGAGCACCGCGAACTGGCCGCGCTTGTCGGAGGGGCAGTCCTCGCGGCGCACCCAGCCGTTCTTCTCCAGGCGGGCGACGGCGTGCGACAGCCGGGAGCGGGTGATCTTGACCCGCATCGCCAGCTCGGTCATCCGCAGCCGGCGGCGCGGTGCCTCGGCGAGGGTCACGAGGAGGCCGTAGTAGATGTGCGGCATGCCCGCGTCGCGCTGCAACTGCCGGTCGAGGTGGTCCTCCAGCAGGGTGGTGGCGTGCAGGTAGGCGCGCCAGATGCGCTGTTCCTCGTCGGTGAGCCAGCGGTGCCGTGCGGCGGGGTCCGGTGCCGTGTTCATGATTCCACTCTACGAGCAGGCTCCTTGAATCTTGAACAACTCGGGCGTACGGTGTCCCCAAAGAGCTTGAGAGTTAAAGCATCAGGTTCCGGGAGGGAGTCGCCGCGATGTCCGCCGCCGCGCAGGAGAGGTCCGCCGCCGGACGGGAGCGCATGCCCGCCCTGTACCTCAGCCACGGCGCCCCGCCGCTCGCCGACGACCCCGTGTGGCCCGGACAGCTCGCCGCCTGGTCCGCCGACCTGCCCCGGCCGACGGCGATCCTCATGGTCTCCGCGCACTGGGAGGAGGCCCCCCTCGCCCTCGGCGCCGTGGAAACCGTCCCCCTCGTCCACGACTTCTGGGGCTTCCCGGAGCGCTACTACCGGGTGCGGTACGCCGCCCCCGGCGCCCCCGGGCTCGCCGCCTCCGTCCGCAAGCTGCTGCGCGCCCCCGGCATGCCCGTCCAGGACATCCCGGACCGCGGCCTCGACCACGGCGCCTACGTGCCCCTCGTCGAGATGTACCCGGCCGCCGACATCCCCGTCCTGCAGATCTCCCTGCCCACCCTCGACCCGGTGCGCCTGATGGACATCGGCCGCAGGCTCGCCCCGCTGCGCGACGAGGGCGTGCTGATCGTGGGCTCCGGGTTCTTCACCCACAACCTCGCCGCCCTGCGGCACGCCGGCACCGGGGTGCCCAGCTGGTCCTCGGAGTTCGACGACTGGGGCAGGCGCGCCCTGGAGGCCCGCGACTGGGACGCCCTGCTCGACTTCCAGGACAAGGCCCCGGCCGGCCGCTACGCCCACCCGCGCACCGAGCACTTCGCCCCGCTCTTCGTCACCATGGGCGCGGCGGACGCCGGCGGTGGGCCGGACGCGCAGAAGTCGGTGATCGACGGGTTCTGGATGGGCATGGCCAAGCGGTCGGTGCAGTTCGGCTGAGGCTCTTGGACCCGGCCGACGGCCGGTGCCGTACGGCTGAGCCTCTCGGGCCCGGCACTCTCGCGCGAGACGCTAGAGCTCCTTCTCGTACCAGGCCACGTCCCAGTAGCGGCCGAACTTGCGGCCCACCTCGCGGTACGTGCCGACGTGGCGGAAGCCGAAGCGCGCGTGCAGCCGCTCAGAGGCCTCGTTCGGCTGCGCGATCCCGGCGTAGGCTCGGTGCACGTCCTCGTCGGCCAGGGCCTTGAAGAGGGCGCCGTAGAGCAGGCTGCCGATCCCGCGCCGGCCGGCGTGCGGGTCGAGGTAGACCGAGGTCTCCACGGAGGTCGCGTACGCCGGCTTCAGGCGGTAAGGGCTGGATGTGGCGTACCCCAGAATCCGCTGTGAACCGGTCCGGGAATCGGTCTCGGTGGCAACCATCAGGCGGTACGGGCCGTCTTCCGGGTGGGAGAGCAGCCAGGCGCGGCGCTCTTCCGGCGTGAAGATCACGGTGTCGAAGGTGATGGCCGTCTCACGCACATAGTGGTTGTAGATCGCCGTGAGGGCCGCGAGGTCTGCCTCGGCTCCGGGCCTGACCTGCACCGCTGTCGGTTCCGACGCCATTCCGCCTCCCGGTGTGGCGGAACAGGGTACTGCATGATCAGAAAAATTGGGGGGCGGGTTGGGAATTCTGTCCGGATTCCAGTCGTTGTTTCCCACGGATGCAGGGCACTCGGACAGAGTCCCTCAGACAGATGCCGGAGTGCCGAGCGTCCATCAGGACCACCCGCCAGACCACCATCGTAAGGGAGCACGCATGGCAACCCGTGCCGTCGCCCGTCGTCAGTCCGCCACCGGCGAGACGGCCGACTCGGCAAGCAGTGTTCGCGCTCATGGCGGCGAGATCGCGGACCGCGACCTGGTCGGCATGTACTTGGACGAGATAGCGCGCACACCGCTGCTCGACGCCGCCAAGGAGGTCGAGCTGTCCCAGACCATCGAGGCGGGTGTGTTCGCGCGGCAGGTTCTCGACGGGTACGAGGAGACGAAGTCGGACGCCACCCGGGAGGAGCTGGAAGCGCTGGTCGCCGAGGGCGAGCGGGCCAAGGACGTCTTCATCCGCTCCAACCTCCGCCTGGTCGTCGCGGTCGCCCGGCGCTACCCGCGCAGCGGCCTGCCCCTGCTCGACCTGATCCAGGAGGGCAACGCCGGCCTGGTGCGCGCCGTCGAGAAGTTCGACTACCGCAAGGGCTTCAAGTTCTCGACGTACGCCACCTGGTGGATCCGTCAGGCCATCACCCGGTCCATCGCCGACCAGTCCCGCACCATCCGGCTCCCCGTCCACCTGGTCGAGGAGCTGGGCCGCATCCGCCGCGTCCAGCGCGAGTTCAACCGCGAGAACGGCCGCGAGCCGGAGCCCGCGGAGATCGCCGCGGAGCTGGGTTCGACGCCGGAGCGCGTCATCGACGTCCTGGACTGGGCCCGTGACCCGGTGTCCCTGAACATGTCGGTGGACGACGAGGGCGAGACCCAGTTCGGCGACCTGCTGGAGGACACCTCGGCGGTCTCGCCCGAGCAGTCCGTCATGACCCTCCTGCGCAGCGAGGAGCTGGACGACCTGATCGGCCGCCTGGACCAGCGCACGGCCTCCATCATCAAGATGCGGTACGGCATCGAGGACGGCCGCGAGCGCACCCTGACCGAGGTCGGCAAGGAGCACGGCCTGACGCGTGAGCGCATCCGCCAGATCGAGAAGCACGCCCTGCTCGAACTGAAGAAGCTGGCCCGCGACACCGGCTTCGACGCGGCGGCGTGACGGGGGCTCGACCAGGGGCGGTGGGGACCGTTCCAACGCGTCCGATGTGACGGGCGTACCGCCCCGCGGGGTGCGTACGCCCGGTGGCGAAAGACGGCGCAAACATGGCGCTGTCCCGTCGCTTCAAGTCCCGGGCCCGGGGGAACAACCCTTCCGGGCCCAGCAGCAGGGCCCGGAACCGCACTCCCCACCGGCATGACGCACCCCCTGGCCGACCCCACGCGAGCCACGTCCCAGCGCTAATCCCCCCCGGCGCCGGGACCTTCCCCGAGCCGGGCTTCGGCGCCTATCCCCCCCGGGCGCCGAGGCCCGGCCTTTTGCGCGCGTCTGCCGTGCGGCCTGCCGTTCGTCGGGGAAGACTCGTGGGTGCGGGCAGCGGACACCCCGTGCCGCTGACCTGGAACGGCGGCCCACCCCGCACCTGAACCCCGGGGTGGACCGCTCGGATGGCAGATTGTGCCACACGGGCATAGCCTGCCGGGATGAGCACCACCCCCAATCCCACCCCCGACCCCGCTGACCAGCCGCTTTCCGAACCCGGGCCCGCGTCCCTCACCGAGCGCCGCAAGGCCGAGACGCGGATGGAGATCGCGAGGGCCGCGGCCGCCCTGTTCGTCCGCCAGGGCCTGCGGGCCACCCGCGCCGAGGACATCGCCCAGATGGCGGGCATCGCACCGCGCACCTTCTATCGTTATTTCGCCACCAAGGAGGAGGCGGTCGCCCCCCTCTACGCCGCCGGCGCCCAGCGCTGGGCGGAGGCGGTCCGAGCCGCCCCGGCCCACCTCACCGTCCCGCAGGCCCTGGAACACGCCGTCCTGCAGACCCTCGACCCCGGCTTCGGCATCTCGGCGGCCACCTGGGAATGGGTCCGCACCCTGATCCGCGCGGCCGACACCAGCCCCGCCCTGCGCAGGGTCTGGGCGGAGGTGGGGCAGCTGTCGGAGGGCGCGCTGGCCGAGATCATCGCGCAGCGGCTGGCCCCTGCCGGGAGGACGGAAGGCCCGGCAGGCCCGGGCGAGGACGACGCCGGCGGTTCGCCCGCCGGACCCGCGCCGGCGATCACTCCGGACCTGCGGTTCGCCGCGGCCGTGGCCGGCAGCGCGGTCCGCGTGGCCGTGGAGTCCTGGGCGGCCACCGCGGCCCCCGCCACCGGCCCGGACGGTCCGGCGGCCCTGGCGCTGCGCAACCTGAAGGCCGTACGCGCCTTCGGCTGGGGCGGCGAGAACCGGCCCGTCACGACCGGCCGTTGACGGCCGCCCCCGCGGCCCTGCTCAGCCGTCCCCCCAACTCCCGTACACATTCTATGAGTTCGGCCGGCTCGCGGACGCCGAACTCGTACCCGGTCATGGCCAGCCGCACCGCCAGCCACTCCACGGGATCGCCGGTGGTGCCGCGCAGCACGCAACCGCCCTCGGCGTCGTCCTCGGGCACCCCGAGCCAGGACGGCACGCGCGCGGCGACCTGCCGGGCCGGCGCGGCGAACCGCACCTCGAACGCGTAGGTCTCCTGCCGCCGTTGGATGGAGCGCCGCAGGTACTCGGCGGCGCTCCCGGCCGGCAACTCCCGCGGCGCGAAACGGACTCCGGTCGCCAGCGGCTCGCTCACCCGGTCCACCCGGAAGGTGCGCCAGTCGGCGCGGTCGAGGTCGTAGGCGACCAGGTACCACCGCCGGCCCGTGGAGACCAGCCGGTGCGGCTCGGTCAGCCGGCGCGACTCGCCGCCGTCCTTGTCGCGATAGGCGAACCGCAGCCGCTCCCGGCCCGCCACGGCGGACGCCATCACGGTCAGCGTCTCCGGCGCGATGCTCGCCCCGTCCCCACTGGTCAGCGGGGTGGTCGCGGCCTGCAGCGTGGACACCCGGTGCCGCAGCCGGGCCGGCAGCACCTGCTCCAGCTTGGCCAGGGCCCGCACCGATGCCTCGTCCACGCCCGCCACGGCGTGTCCGGCTCCGGCCCGCAGCCCCACCGCGATCGCGACCGCCTCCTCGTCGTCGAGCACCAGCGGCGGCATCGCCTTGCCCGCGACCAGCCGGTACCCGCCGTCCGAGCCCTTCGTCGCCTGCACCGGATAGCCCAGCTCACGCAGCCGGTCGATGTCCCGGCGCACGGTACGCCGGGACACCCGGAGCCGCTCGGCCAGCTCGGCGCCGGGCCACTCACGGGGCGTCTGCAGGAGGGACAGCAGCTGAAGGAGCCGGGCGGGAGTGTCGGTCGTCATGGGTACGAGGATGCCGTACCTCTAGGACATGACCTGACCTAATGCCGCCCTAGCGTGGGCGCATGACCTCCACGGAACAGACCCTCACCGCTCAGCGACCGCCGGGCGACGGCCGGCGCTGGTTCGCGCTGGCGATCGTCATGACGGCCGCCTTCATGGACCTCGTCGACGTCACGATCGTCAACATCGCCATCCCCTCGATCCAGCGGGACGCCGGCGCCTCCGTCAGCCAGATCCAGTGGATAACGGCCGGATACGCCCTCGCCTTCGCCGCCGGACTGATCACCGGTGGGCGGCTCGGCGACATCCACGGCCGCAAGCGGCTGTTCCTGATCGGCATCGGCGGCTTCACCCTCGCCTCCGCGCTGTGCGGCCTCGCGGTGAACCCGGAGATGCTGGTCGCCTCCCGCATCCTGCAGGGCGGCATGGCGGCGATGATGGTGCCGCAGGTGCTGTCGATCGTGCACGCCACCTTCCCGGCCCACGAACGCGGCAAGGTCTTCGGCCTGTTCGGCGCGATCGTCGGTCTTGGCGCGGTCTCCGGTCCGCTGCTCGGCGCGCTGCTGACGGAGTGGAACCTGTTCGGGCTGCAGTGGCGGCCCATCTTCCTCATCAACCTGCCGGTCGGCGTCGTGGCCTGGACGCTGGGCCGCCGCTTCATCGGCGAGTCCAAGGCGCCCAAGGCGCTGAAGCTGGACCTCGTCGGCGTCGCCCTGGTCACCCTGGGGCTGCTGATGCTGCTCTATCCGCTCACCCGCGGCCGCGAGCTGGGCTGGCCGCTGTGGGGACACCTCTCGATGGCGGGCGCGCTCGGGGTGTTCGCGGCGCTGGTGGCGTACGAGCGGCGCAAGGCGGCCCGGGACGGCTCCCCGCTGGTCGAGCTGTCGCTGTTCCGCGTGAAGAGCTTCGCCGCCGGCATCGCCGTGCAGACCGTCTTCGGCGTCGCGCTCGGCATCTTCTTCCTGGTGTGGACCCTGTACATGCAGATCGGCCTGGGCTGGAGCCCGCTGCGGGCCGGGCTGACCGGCGTGCCGTTCTCGATCGCGGTGTCCATGGCGGCCGGGCTGTCGGTGCAGCAGCTGGTCCCGCGGTTCGGGCGCAAGGTGCTCCGGGCGGGCGCGCTGCTGATGGCGGCGGGCGTGTTGCTCTATCTGTGGGAGGCGCACCGCTACGGACTCGCCGTCGCCTCCTGGCAGATGGCCCTCCCCCTGGTCGTGATGGGCGCCGGCATGGGGCTGATCGTCGCCCCGCTGACCGACGCGGTGCTCTCGGAGGTGCCGCGCGAGCACGCCGGGTCCGCGTCCGGGCTGATCAACACCGTGCAGCAGATGGGCAACGCGCTGGGGCTGGGTCTGGTGTCGGTCGTCTTCTTCGGGGAGATCGGCGACCGGCTGACCCGGGCTCAGGTCGGACCGGCCTTCGTGCACGCCTTCCAGCACGCCCTGTGGTGGGTCGCCGGGATCATGGGCGTGATCTTCCTGCTGATGTCCGCCCTGCCGAAGCGGCCGGCGCAGCATGTGGAGGGCGCGGACGACACGGAGGCGCCGGCGCGGGAGAGGGAGCCGGAACTGGTGCGCTGAGCCGCGTGCGGCGAGAGGGAGGGCCGGGCGCCGGAGGGTGCCGGGCCCTCGTCGCGCACTCCGCCACCGGCCCGGGCACGCCCGATCGTGCCCGAACGGGTTCCGAACCTGTTTACTTTCCGGAATCCCGGGCGTAGCCTCCGAGGGAAACCACACGTTCGGGCATCGATCGGAAACGAACGGACACGCAGCGCGGAGGCGGAAGATGTACGCACCGGAACGGCAGCAGGAGATCCTCCGGCTCGCCCGCGAGGGCGGCCGAGTGGACGTGCTGTCGCTGGCCGAGGAGTTCCAGGTCACCGCGGAGACGATCCGCCGTGACCTGAAGGCCCTCGACCGGGCCGGACTCGTGCGCCGGGTGCACGGCGGCGCCATACCGGCCGGCCGCCTCGACTTCGAACCGGACCTCGCCGAACGCGAGTCCACCGCCGCCGACGAGAAGGACCGGATCGTCAAGGCCGCCCTCGCCGAACTGCCGACCGAGGGCACGATGGTCCTCGACGCCGGTACGACCGTGGCGCGCCTCGCCGCGGCCATCCCGCTGGAGGCCTCCCTCACCGTCGTCACACACAGCCTCCCCATCGCCGCGCGCCTCGCCGACCACCCGGGCATCCAGCTCCATCTGGTCGGGGGGCGCGTACGGCACCGCACGCGCGCCGCTGTGGACGCCTGGGCGCTGCGCGCCTACGGCGAGATCCGCGCCGACGTGCTGTTCCTCGCGGCGAACGGCTACTCCGTCGAGCACGGTCTGACCACCCCCGACCTCGCCGAGGCCGCGGTCAAGCGGGCCGCCGTCGCCGCCGCCCGCCGTGTCGTCCTCCTCGCCGACTCCGCCAAGCACGGCCAGGAGCACTTCGCCCGCTTCGGCGACCTGAGCGACGTGGACCTGCTGGTCACCGACAGCGGGCTGAGCCCCGAAGACGCCGCCGCCATCGAGCGCGGCGGCACGGAAGTAGTACGCGCATGATCCTCACCGTCACCCCCAACCCGTCCCTCGACCGCACCTACGAGGTCCGGGCCCTCGAGCGCGGCGAGGTCATCCGCGCCGACACCGAGCGCACGGACCCCGGGGGCAAGGGCGTGAACGTCTCGCGCGCCGTCGCGGCCGCGGGCCGCCGCACGGTCGCGGTGCTGCCTCTGGGCGGCGCGGCAGGGGCGCTCGTCGCCGACCTGCTGGACGCGCAGGGCATCGAGGTCGCGCCGGTCCCGATCGCGGGCGTCACCCGCTCCAACATCGCGCTCGCCGAGAGGGACGGTGTGCTGACGAAGATCAACGCTCCGGGCCCCGAGCTGTCCCGGGCCGAGCAGGAACTCCTGCTGGACGCCGTGCGCCGGCAGTCGCGCGCCGCCGACTGGATCGCGTGCTGCGGCAGCCTGCCCCGGGGGCTCGCGCCCTCCTGGTACGCCGATGTCGTCACGCGGGCGCACGCCGGGGGCGCGCGCATCGCCCTGGATGCCTCGGGGCGGCCGCTTCTGCAGGCGCTGCGGGCGCGGCCCGACGTGGTCAAGCCCAACGCCGAGGAGCTCGCGGCGGCCGTCGGGCGCCCGCTGGCGACCGTGGGCGACGCGCTCAAGGCGGCCGAGGAGCTGCGCGGGATGGGCGCACGCGCCGTGCTGGCGAGCCTGGGCGCCGACGGGCAGCTCCTCGTGGAGGACTCGGGCGCCTGGTTCGGCACCGCACGCGTGGACGTCGTACGCAGCAACGTGGGCGCCGGCGACTCCTCCCTCGCCGGGTTCCTCGTCGCCGGCGGCAGCGGTCCCGAGGCGCTGGCCTCCGCCGTCGCCCACGGCGCCGCGGCCGTCCGGCTCCCCGGGAGTGTGATGCCGGGCCCGGCCGACCTGGATCCGGCGGCGGTGACGGTGACCGCGGACGTCCCGCTCGACCGCGCACTGACGGAGCGGGTCTCGTGACGGGCCGCCTCAGGCTCCGTACGACCGCCCCGGTCCGCCGGGTTCGGCGAGAGCCCCCGTGGCCCGCCGTCCCCTCTCCCGCCTTCCCCCACAGCACCCCCGTCCCCCGTTCCGCCCGCCTCTCCCCACGGGCGATACGCGCGCAGAGGAGCCCGCGATGAGCGACATGATCACCGCGGACCTGGTCGACCTCGACCTGTCCGCCGACACCAAGGAAGCGGCGGCGCGTGCCCTCGCCGAGCGCATGGTGGCCCAGGGACGGGTGACCGACCTGGAGGGCTTCCTCGCCGACGTGGCCGCCCGGGAGGCGCAGATGCCGACCGGCCTCGACGGCGGCATCGGCATCCCGCACTGCCGCAGCGCCCATGTCACCGAGCCGACTCTCGCCTTCGGCCGCAGCGCCGCCGGCATCGACTTCGGCGCCCCGGACGGACCGGCGGACCTCGTCTTCCTGATCGCGGCCCCCGCCGGCGCCGACGACGCCCACCTGACGATCCTCTCCTCCCTGGCCCGGCAGCTGATGAACGCCGAGTTCACCTCCGCACTGCGGGCAGCCGCCGACGCGGAGACGGCGGCGGCGCTGATCCGGGGTGAGGAGGCACCGTCGGCGCGGCCCGCCACCGAGGGGGCGGCCGAGGCGACCGGGGACGGCACGGT
>NZ_JBLEBI010000051.1:0-38351 GCF_047340315.1 Streptomyces sp. AF1A | reverse complement strand
ACGGCGCGCCGCATCGAGGGACTGCTGCTGGGCCTCGCCGCGGGAGACGCCGCCGGCTGGCCCGCCGCCCGCCACCGCGCCGCCCGCATGCCCGAGTGGACCCGCCGCCTGACCCGGGAGCTGGACACCTTCGCGGAGCAGAACGCCACCACCACGCTCCCCGTGCCGATCGCCCTCAACCAACCGCCCGAGCCCCTGCGCCTCGGCCCCTCCGACGACGCCGAGTGGGCGGCGTTCGCCGCGGAGGCCGTCCTGCGGGCCGGCGGCGACGACGTGGTCGGCGACCTCAGCCGGGAGCGCCGGATGCGCGCGGCCATCGACCTGACCTGGACCGCCGTGGCCTCGGAAGTCGCCGCCGCGGCGGAACGCGCGCCCGAGATCGAGTCGGCCGTGCTCCCCCTGCGCGCCCGCATCTCCGTCCGCGCCGGTCTCGGCAACCTCGCCGCCGGCCTGCGCCCGCCCGCCACCGGCCACGACAACCCGCACTACTTCGACGACGCGGCCTGCGTCCGGGCCTGCGTGCTCGCCGTCGCCCACCCCGGCGACCCGGAACGCGCCGCGGCGCTCGCCGAGTTCGACGCCCGCTACACCCAGGACGGCGACGGCGTGCACGGCGCGCGGGCGATGGCGGCGGCCGTGGCGCTCGCGCTCACCGGCGCGGACACGGCCGCCTGCGTCGACGCCGCGCTCGCCGAACTGCCCGCCGACACGGAGATCGGCCGCAACACCCGCCACGCGCTCGCCCTCGCCGAGGCCGGCGAGGGCGCGTTCGCCCTCGTCCCCCTCCTGGAACACCAGATCGTCGACCACGTCTACAGCTACGGCATCGCCGCCGCCGAGACCGTCCCCGTCGCCCTGGCCCTGACGCGCGCCGCCCGCGGCCGTATCGCCGAGGCCGTACCCGCCGCCGCCTGCCTGTCCCGGGTCGCCGACTCGGCCCCGGCCCTCGCGGGCGCGCTCACCGGCGCCCTCGGCGGCGGCGCCGCCGTCCCGGAGACCTGGCGGGACGCCTGCCGCACCCTCGCCGGCTGCGCCCTGCCCCGCCTCACCGGCACCGACCTGGTGGAACTCGCCGGACTCCTGGAAGCCGCGCAACCGGCCCACCCAGGAGGATGATTCGGGCATGACGCCCAAGGATTCCAAAGCGCATGAAAAACCCGAAGGACCCGGAGGAGAGGAAAACGGCGGCCCGCCTTCGCTCGGTCTCGCCGAACGGATCACCGGGGCCCTGGTCGGGGCCGCCGTCGGCGACGCCCTCGGCGGCCCGGTCGAAGGCTACTCCCCCGACCAGATCGCCGAGCGCCACGGCGGCCGGGTGCACGGCATCGTCGGCCCCTGGCACGGCGACGCCTGGCGCACCGCGCGCCCCATCGCCCCGTACCACAAGGGCGACGGCCACGTCACCGACGACACCTTGATGACCCATGCGCTGGTACGGGTCTACGACCGCGTCCGCGACCACCTCGACGCGTACGCGATCGCGGACCACCTGGTGCCGGACCTGATGACCAACCCCCGCTGGATCCCGGAGCTGGAGGCCGAGGCGCTGCCGCTGCACCGCGTCTTCCTGGCCGAGAAGTGGCTCGTCGCCCGGCTCGCCCACGGCCACAACGACCCCCGGGAGGCGGGCGTGGGCAACATCGTGAACTGCGGCGCCGCGATGTACATGGCCCCCGTCGGCCTGGTCAACGCGGGCAACCCGGCCGCCGCGTACGCCGAGGCGCTGGACGTGGCCGGCGCGCACCAGTCGTCGTACGGCCGTGAGGCGGCCGGGGTCTTCGCCGCGGCCGTCGCCGCCGCCACGGCGCCCGGTGCCACCCCGGACTCGGTCGTGGCCGCGGCCCTGTCGCTGGCCAAGGACGGCACCCGCACGGCCGTCGAGGCGGTCTGCGACGTCGCGCGCGGGCACAGCGACTTCGAGTCGGCCCTGCGCCCCCTGCGCGCGGCGGTCGCCCCGTACGACACGGTCGGCCCGGACTACCGGGCCCCCTCCCTCGCCGCCCGCCGCCCCTCCCGCCTCCACTCCGTCGAGGAACTCCCCATCGCCCTGGGCATGGTGGTGGTGGCCGGCGGCGACTACCGGCACGCCGTCCTCGGCTCGGTGAACTACGGCCGCGACTGCGACTCGATCGCCACGATGGCCGGCGCCGTCGCGGGCGCCCTCGGCTCGCCGGTCCCGGAGGACTGGTCGAAGGAGGTGGCGGAGGCGAGCCGGCTGGACCTGTGGCGGCCGGCCCGCACGCTCACCGAGGTGACCCGCGAGATCTTCGCCCGGGACGTGCGCCGGCGCCGCGCCCACGAGGAGGCCTTCACCGCCCTCGGAGGCGACCCGTGCTCCGACTGACCTGGGTCCAGCCGGAGGACCTGCTCGGCCACGAACTGCGCCAGGCCCGCCTGGACGGGCGTGAGCCCGCGGCGATCGCGGCGCGATGGCGCGCGGCGGGCGGCCAGGACGCCCCCGAGCGAGCGGGAGCCTCCCCCCACCGGGCATCGCGCTACCTGCGCCTGCTGGCCGAGGACCTGCTCGACGAACTCGCGGACCTGCCGAGCAGGTTCGCCGAGGACGAGCCCACCGACCTGGCGAGGATCAGGGCGCTGTGCCCGAACTGGCCCACCCCCTCACCGCACGCGGCCGCGCCCGCCCCGGCCGCCCTGGAAGCCGCCTGGCTCGGCCGGGCCGTCGGCTGCCTGCTCGGCAAGCCGGTGGAGAAGCTCCCCCTCGACGGGATCCGGGCCCTCGCCCGGGCCGCCGGAAACTGGCCCCTCACCACGTACTTCACGGCCCGGGGAGTCCCGGACGACCTTCTGGCCGCCCACCCGTGGAACCGGCGCTCGGCCGCCACGTCGCTCGCCGAGAACATCGACGGCATGCCCGAGGACGACGACCTCGACTACCCCCTGCTCAACCTGCTTCTCCTGCAGCGGCACGGCAAGAGCTTCACCACCACGGACGTCGCACGGCTCTGGCTGGAGGAGCTCCCTCCCGGCCGCACGTTCACCGCGGAGCGCATCGCCCACCGCAACCTCCTCTCCGGCATCGAGCCCCCGCACACCGCCCGCCACCGCAACCCGTTCCGCGAGTGGATCGGCGCCCTGATCCGCGCCGACATGCACGGCTGGACCAACCCGGGCGACCCGGCGGCCGCCGCCGCACAGGCGTACCGCGACGCGGTCCTCACCCACACGGCCAACGGCGTCTACGCGGCGATGTTCGCCGCCGCCGCGATCGCCGCCGCGGCCACCGGCACCCATGACGTCCACGCCTGCCTGAACACCGGCCGCTCGGTGCTCCCGCCCCGCTCCCGACTGGCGCGGGCGATCGACCACGCCCTTCGGCTGGCGCGTCGGCACGAGGACTTCGACGACGTCGTGGACGAGCTCCACGCCGCCTACTCCCCCACCCACCACTGGGTCCACGCCATCCCGAACACCGCGCTGATCGTCGCGGCCCTCACCCACGGGGACGGCGACTTCGCGGGCTCCGTCTGCCGTGCGGTCTCCGGCGGCTGGGACACCGACTCCAACGGCGCCACGGCGGGCGGCATCGCCGGGCTCCTCGCCGGCTCCCCCGCAGCCCTGCCCGAGCACTGGCGCGCCCCGCTGAAGAACCGGCTCGCCACCACCGTGGCCGACTTCGACGGCACGGGCTTCGACACGCTCGCCCACCTCACCCACCGAGAAGCGACCCGCACCACGACCCACGTCACCGACCCGGAGGCGATCCGCCCATGACCCACATCGCCGTCCTCGGCAGCACGAACATGGACCTCGTCACCTATGTCACCAAGGCCCCGCAGCGTGGCGAGACCGTGACGGGACGGGAGTTCCGCACCATCCCCGGCGGCAAGGGCGCCAACCAGGCAATCGCCGCCGCTCGGGCCGGCGCCACCGTCTCGATGATCGGCGCGGTCGGCAACGACGCCTTCGGCCTGCGGCTGCGGGACACCCTGGAGCACAGCGGCGTGGACACCGACTCCCTGCGCACGGTCGAGGGCCCGTCCGGCACCGCGCACATCGTGGTCGACGACGAGGGCGGCAACTCCATCGTCGTCATCCCCGGCGCGAACGGCACCGTGGACCATCTCTCGCCTGGCGACGAGGGCGTGATCGCCTCCGCCGACGCCCTGCTGCTGCAGCTGGAGATCCCGCTGGCCGCGGTCGTCCTCGGCGCGCAGGCCGCGCACCGGCACGGGATCCGCACGGTCCTGACGCCCTCCCCGGTCCAGCAGCTGCCGTCCGAACTCCTCGCCGACATCGACCTGCTGGTGCCCAACGAGTACGAGGCCATCACCCTCACCGGCCGCACCGACCCGTGCGAGGCCGCCACCGCCCTGCTGGACCTGGTGCCCCAGGTGGTGGTCACCCTGGGCGCGCTGGGCTGCCTGTACGTCGCCCGCGGGGCCGAGCCGCTGATGGTGCCCGCCCCGCAGGTCAAGGCGGTGGACTCCACGGGCGCGGGCGACACCTTCGTCGGCGCGCTCGTGGTGGCCCTCGCCGAGGAGAAACCCGTGCGGGAGGCGCTGTCCTGGGCGGCCGCGGCGGCGGCGATCTCGGTCCAGCGGGAAGGGGCGTCGGTGTCGATGCCGTACCGCCCGGAGATCGACGCCCGGTTCACCGCATGAGTACGGCGACCCCCACCCCGGCGCTGGGCGGCCTGCGGGTGCTGGACCTGGCGACCCTCTTCGCCGGTCCGATGGCGGCCACCCTGCTCGGCGACTTCGGCGCCGACGTGATCAAGGTGGAGCATCCCGGGCGGCCGGACCCGTCCCGGGGACACGGCCCGGCCAAGAACGGGATCGGCCTGTGGTGGAAGGTGCTCGGCCGCAACAAGCGCCCGATCACGCTCGACCTGTCCACGCCCGGCGGCCGCGCCACCCTGCTGCGGCTCGCCGCCACCGCCGACGTGCTGATCGAGAACTTCCGGCCGGGCACGCTGGAGAAGTGGGGCCTGGGCTGGGCCGAGCTGTCCGCGGCCAACCCGCGGCTGGTGCTCGCCCGGGTCACCGCGTTCGGCCAGTTCGGGCCGTACGCGCGCCGTCCCGGCTTCGGCACCCTCGCCGAGGCGATGAGCGGCTTCGCCGCGCTCACCGGGGAGCCGGACGCGCCCCCGACCCTGCCGCCCTTCGGTCTCGCGGACTCGGTCGCGGGCCTGGCGACCGCGTACGCCGTGCTGACGGCGCTGGCCGCGCGGGAGCGCACCGGCGCCGGCCAGATGGTCGACATGGCGATCATCGAGCCGATCCTGTCCGTGCTCGGCCCGCACCCCACCTGGTACGACCAGCTCGGCTACGTCCAGGAACGCACCGGCAACCGGTCCTCGAACAACGCGCCGCGCAACACCTACCGCACGGCCGACGGCACCTGGGTCGCCGTGTCCACGTCCGCGCAGTCGGTCGCGGAGCGGGTGATGCGGCTGGTGGGCCGCCCCGAGCTGATCGAGGAGCCGTGGTTCGCCAGTGGCGCGGAGCGGGCCGCGCACGCCGACGTGCTGGACGAGGCGGTCGGCTCCTGGATCGCCGCCCGCACCCGCGCCGACGTCCTCGCGGCCTTCGAGAAGGCGGAAGCGGCGGCGGCCCCGGTCCAGGACGTCCGGGACGTCCTCGCGGACCCCCAGTACCAGGCGCTGCGGACGGTCACCGCGGTCGACGACCCGGAGCTGGGACCGCTGCGTCTGCAGAACGTGCTCTTCCGGCTGTCCGCCACACCCGGCGCGATCCGCTGGGCCGGCCGCCCGCACGGGGCCGACACGGACGCCGTGCTCACCGAACTGGGCCTCACCCCGGCCGACATCGCCGCTCTGCGCGCGGAGGGCGCCCTGTGACCCGGTACCCGCTGACCTGGCTGTACGTCCCGGGCGACCGCCCGCACGTGATCGCCAAGGCGCTCGCCGCGGGCGCCGACGTCGTGGTGATCGACCTGGAGGACGCGGTGGCCCCCGACCGCAAGGACTACGCCCGCGCGGCCACGGCCGACCTGCTCACGCAGCCGCAGCCGGTGCCCGTGCACGTCCGCGTCAACGCCCTGGACGGCCCCTGGGCGGTTGACGACCTCGCCGCCCTGGCCGCCCTGCCGGGCCTCGGCGGCCTGCGGCTTCCGAAGGTGACGAGCCCGGACCAGGTGCGCCAGGCCGCCGCGGCGACGCCGGTGCCGCTGCACGCCCTCCTGGAGTCGGCCCTCGCGATCGAGCGGGCCTACGCCATCGCGACCGCCCACCCGTCCCTGCGGGGCATCTCCCTCGGCGAGGCGGACCTGCGGGCCGACCTCGGGCTACGGGCCGACGCGGGCCTCGACTGGCCGCGCTCGCGGGTGATCGTCGCGGCCCGGGCGGCGGGCCTGCCCCCGCCGCCGCAGACCGTCCATCCGGACATCCGCGATCTCGACGGCCTGGCCGCCTCCTGCGCCCACGGCCGGGCGCTCGGTTTCCTGGGCCGGGCCGCGATCCATCCGCGGCAGCTTCCGGTGATCGAGCGGGCGTATCTGCCCACTGAGCTGGAGATCGAGCACGCGGAGACGATCACCAAGGCGGCCCTGGCGAACGAGGGTGCCCAGGCCCTCCCCGACGGCCGCTTCGTGGACGCGGCGGTGGTGGCGACGGCCCGGCGGACGCTGTCGCTGGCGCGCAGGGGCTGACCCCGCACCGCCGCCGAACGCGCCGAGGGCGCCCGGATAGGCTCCGGACGCCCTCGGCGGTCGTACGGCCGGCCGTCAGGTCTTCTTGGTCACCGACTCGGGCTCGTCCTCGGCCGCCTCGACGGCGGCAGACGCGTCCCCGCCCTCGGCCGTGCCCTCGGTCCTGCCCTCTGTCTTGCCCTCCGCCGTACCCTCGGCCTTGCCCTCCGCCGTGTCCTCGGCGCCGGCTTCGCCGCCCCCGGCCGCGGCGCCGGCGGCGGCCGGCTCGACGATCTCTTCCCGGCCGGGCCGCTTCTTCGCCGACACCACGATGTACGCGACCGCCAGCAGGAAGACGATCAGCGCGGTCCAGTCGTTCAGACGCAGACCGAGGATGTGGTGGGCGTCGTCCACCCGCATGTACTCGATCCAGCCGCGGCCCACGCAGTAGGCCGCGACGTACAGGGCGAACGCCCGGCCATGGCCCAGCTTGAAGCGGCGGTCGGCCCAGATGACGAGGAAGGCGACGCCGATGCACCACAGGGACTCGTAGAGGAACGTCGGGTGGTAGTAGCCCGGCACCCGGCCGCCCTCGGAAGAGGTGATGTGCAGCGCCCACGGAACATGCGTCTCCCGGCCGTACAGCTCCTGGTTGAACCAGTTGCCCCAGCGGCCGATGGCCTGCGCGAACGCGATGCCGGGTGCGACGGCGTCGGCGTACGCGGGCATCGGGATCCCCCGGCGCCGCGCCCCGATCCACGCGCCGAGCGCACCGAGCGCGATCGCGCCCCAGATGCCCAGCCCGCCCTCCCACACCTTGAACGCGCCCACCCAGTCCCGGCCCGGGCTGAAGTACAGCTCGTAGTCCGTGATCACGTGGTAGAGCCGACCGCCGACCAGGCCGAACGGCACGGCCCAGACCGCGATGTCGGCGACCGTGCCGGACTGCCCGCCACGGGCGACCCAGCGCTTGTTGCCGAGCCAGACGGCGACGAAGACGCCGATGATGATGCAGAAGGCGTAGCCGCGCAGCGGGATGGGGCCGAGATACAGCACCCCGCGCGACGGGCTGGGAATGTAGGCAAGTTCCATGGCAGGTCCGACGCTACCGTGCCGGGCGGTGGAGACACCAAGCAGCCTGGCTACGGGTCCATAACGGGGAGGTGAGAATCACCTGCCCGCGTTGGCCGCCTCCACCATCTGCTTGAGCTTGTCGGGGGTCATCGTCCGGTCCTCGTAGATGTTCTTGCCGCCCAGCAGGACGGTCGGCGTGCCGGTGAAGCCGCCCGCCTGGAAGGCCTTGTTCGACTTGTTCACCCAGGCGTCGTGCGTGCCGTCGTCGACACACTTGCGGAAGGCGGGCGTGTCCAGGCCGCCCACCTTGCCGGCCAGCGCGATCAGCTTGGCGTTGTCGGCGAAGGCGTCGTCGGTCTCCTTGGGCTGGTTCTGGTACAGCACGTCGTGGTAGTCGCGGAACTTTCCGGCGTCCTGGGCGCAGGCCGCGGCGTTGGCCGCGCGCAGGGAGCCGGTGCCGCCGAGGTTGCCGTCGATCAGCCGGACCAGGTGGTACTCGATTCTGAGCTTGCCCGCGTCGGCCAGTTCGTGGAGCGTGGGCCGGTACGCCGTCTCGAAGGCCTGGCAGGCCGGGCAGCGGAAGTCCTCCCAGACCGTGAGCGTCGACTTGGCGCCGTCCTTGCCGACCGGGATCGCCAGGCTGTCCTTGCCCAGTGCCCCCGACGGCGCCACGACCGGGCCCGCACTGCTGCTCGCCTTGTTCTTCCCGGCGTTCGCGGCGATCACGCCGATCACCGCCGCGAGGCCGAGGACGCAGACGACGCTCGCGCCCACGATCAGGGTCCGCCGTCGCCTCTCCGCGGCCTTCTGCTTCTCGCGCTCCACCGCCAGCCGCTCCCGGGCGGTGCGCTTTCCGTCACGGTTCTTCTCGCTCACACCCCCAGAACGAACCGGGGAGGCGCAGCGCGCCTCCCCGGCCCGAGGTCCACCCGTTCGAGTGACCGAACCGCTCCGTGCGGGACATCGCGCGCGGTTACGCCTGGCCGCGCACGCCCTTCGCCAGCTCGCCGGCCAGCTCACGGACCGCCACCACGCCGGCCGCGCGGTCCGGGGCGTCCAGCATGCGCTTGACGAACGCCGAACCGACGATCACACCGTCGGCGAAGCCGGCGACCTCGGCGGCCTGGGCCGCGTTGGAGACGCCGAGTCCGACGCAGACGGGCAGCCGGGTGCCGGTGGCGCGGGTGCGCTCCACCAGGTTCTGGGCCTGCGCGCCGACCGACTCCCGGGTGCCGGTGACGCCCATGAGGGAGGCCGCGTAGACGAAGCCGGTGCCGGCCGCGGTGATCCGGGCGAGCCGCTCGTCCCTGCTGCTCGGCGCCACGACGAAGACCGTCGCGAGGCCGTGCTTCTCGGCGTGCTCCCGCCACAGCGCCGACTCCTGCACCGGCAGGTCGGGCAGGATGCAGCCGGCGCCGCCCGCGTCGGCCAGCTCGGCGGTGAAGCGTTCGACGCCGTAGCGGTCGATGGGGTTCCAGTACGTCATGACGAGCACGGGCTTGCCGGTGGCCGCGTGGGCCTCCTTGACCGTGCGCATGACGTCCGCGATCCGGACGCCGCCGCGCAGGGCGATGTCGTCGGCGGTCTGGATGACCGGGCCGTCGAGGACCGGGTCGCTGTGCGGCAGGCCCACCTCGACGACGTCGGCGCCGCCGTCGAGGACGGCCTTGATGGCCTCGATGCCCCCGTCGACGGTGGGGAACCCGGCCGGGAGGTAGGCGATGAGGGCGGCCCGCCCCTCGGCCCGGGCGGCGGCGAGGGTGTCCGACAGCAGCTGGATGTTCCCGCTCACTTGGCGTCCCCCTCGATCTCGGCGGTGTCGGCTTCGTCGGCGGCGACCTCGGCGTCGGTGTCGTACAGGCCGAAGTAGCGGGCCGCGGTGTCCATGTCCTTGTCGCCGCGGCCGGAGAGGTTGACGACGATCAGGCCGTCCCCGCCCAGCTCCCGGCCCACGTCCAGGGCCCCGGCGAGGGCGTGGGCGCTCTCGATGGCCGGGATGATGCCCTCGGTGCGCGACAGCAGCCGCAGGGCCTGCATCGCGGCGTCGTCGGTGACCGCGCGGTACTCGCCGCGGCCGGAGTCCTTGAGGTAGGAGTGCTCGGGCCCGATGCCCGGGTAGTCCAGTCCCGCCGAGATCGAGTACGGCTCGGTGATCTGGCCCTCCTCGTCCTGCAGGACGTAGGAGCGCGAGCCGTGCAGGATGCCGGGCTCACCGGCGGTGAGGGTCGCCGCGTGCTCGCCGGTCTCGATGCCGTGTCCGGCGGGCTCGCAGCCGATGAGGCGGACGCCCTCGTCGGGAATGAAGGCGTGGAAGAGGCCGATGGCGTTGGATCCGCCGCCCACGCAGGCGATCGCGGCGTCGGGGAGGCGCCCGGCGCGCTCCAGGAGCTGGCGCCTGGCCTCCACTCCGATGACCCGGTGGAAGTCGCGGACCATGGCCGGGAAGGGGTGCGGGCCGGCGACCGTGCCGAACAGGTAGTGGGTGTGGTCGACGTTGGCGACCCAGTCGCGGAACGCCTCGTTGATGGCGTCCTTGAGCGTGCGGCTGCCGGACTTCACGGCCACGACCTCGGCGCCGAGCATGCGCATGCGGGCCACGTTGAGGGCCTGCCGCCTGGTGTCGATCTCGCCCATGTAGATGGTGCAGTCGAGGCCGAAGAGGGCGCAGGCGGTGGCGGTGGCGACGCCGTGCTGGCCGGCTCCGGTCTCCGCGATGACGCGGGTCTTGCCCATGCGCTTGGTGAGCAGGGCCTGGCCGAGCACGTTGTTGATCTTGTGGGAGCCGGTGTGGTTGAGGTCCTCCCGCTTGAGGAAGATCCGCGCGCCGCCGGCGTGCTCGGCGAAGCGCGGCACCTCGGTCAGCGGGCTGGGCCGGCCGGTGTAGTGGACGAGCAGTTCGTCGAGCTCGCGGGCGAACTCCGGGTCCTGCTTGGCCTTGTCGTACTCGACGGCGACCTCGTCCACGGCGGCGACGAGCGCCTCCGGGATGAACTTGCCGCCGAACGCGCCGAAGTAGCCCTCGGCGCTGGGCACCTGGCCGGTGGGGTCAGGGAAGAAGAAATCGCTGGGCATGCGAGAACCTCACGGTGAGTGCGTGTGAAAAGACACTGTTCGCCGTGGGGGCGGGGATCCGTCCGTGTGCGGGCGGGCCGTCAGCGGCCTGTCGCGCCCGCGCGACAGAGTCGCGGAGTCGGGCGCAGCCCCGCGCCCCTCGCGGGGCGCTGCCATCGACGTCCGTTCACCTGCCCGGGTTCGTCACCGATGACGTAGCGCACGCGACGGCCGTGGACGCGCCGCGCCGGTGCGCGGCAACCCCTCGGGCGGCAGCCGCGCGCCAGGCGGGCGTGCCGGTCCACGGTCGTCACGGTGAGAGTCATCGGAGCCAGCCTAGCGGGTGATCAGCCCCGCCCGTGCCGCAGCGCGGGGTGCTCGCCCGCGGCGACCAGGTCGGAGACCGCCGCCTTGGGGTCGCGGCCGGTGACCAGGGACTCGCCGACCAGCACGGCGTCGGCGCCGGCGTTGGCGTAGGCGATCAGGTCGTGCGGTCCGCGGACGCCGGACTCGGCGACCTTGACGATGCCGTCCGGGATCTCGGGGGCGACCCGCTCGAACGTGCCGCGGTCGACCTGGAGCGTCTTCAGGTTGCGCGCGTTGACGCCGATGACCCGGGCACCCGCGTCCACGGCCCGCTCCACCTCGTCCTCGTCGTGCACCTCGACGAGCGGGGTGAGGCCGATGGAGACGGCGCGCTCGATCAGCGACTCCAGGGCCGGCTGGTCCAGGGCGGCCACGATCAGCAGCGCGAGGTCGGCGCCGTACGCCCGGGCCTCCCACAGCTGATACGACGTGACGATGAAGTCCTTGCGCAGCACCGGGATGTCCACGCGGGCGCGGACGGCCTCCAGGTCGTCCAGCGAGCCGCCGAAGCGGCGCTTCTCGGTGAGGACGGAGATGACGGCCGCACCGCCCGCCTCGTAGTCCGCGGCGAGCCCGGCCGGGTCGGCGATCGCGGCCAGCGCGCCCTTGGAGGGGCTGGAGCGCTTCACCTCGCAGATGACCTTGACGCCGTCGCCCTTGAGGGCGGCCACCCCGTCCTTGGCGGGGCGGGCCTTGGCCGCACGCTCCTTGAGCTCGTCGAGGCTGACGCGTGCCTGCCGCTCCGCAAGGTCGGCCCGGACTCCGTCGATGATCTCGTCGAGCACACTCACGCGAGCGGCCCCCTTCCAGACGGTCGTTCCTTCGGGTGGTGAAAACCCGTGGTCACTCGATGGTATCCGGAGGAGGGGCGAGCCCTCGCATCCGGTGGACGCCGGTCCCACCACCTGGACATTTCGCCCGTGCTCAGGGGTGGAGCCAGCCGCCGAACGGCAGGTTGCGCACGACGGTGAACACCAGCAGCAGGGCGCCGACGACCCGCAGCTGCAGCGGTCCGAGCTCCAGCCGGAACGGGCGGCCGCGCACCGCACGGACCGTCCAGACCGTCCACAGCACCGCGAAACCCAGGTAGGCGGCCACGGCGGGTGCGTTGTCGTGCAGGGCCGTCAGCAGGTCGCCGTGGATGAAGGCGTGCGCGCTGCGCAGTCCGCCGCAGCCCGGGCAGTACAGGCCGGTGAGCCGGTACAGGGGGCAGACCGGGTAGTGGCCGGGCCGGCCGGGGTCGACCGCGCCGACGTACGCGAAGGCGCCGGCGACGGCCGCGAGCAGACCGCCGGGCACCGCGAGCCGCCGCCACAGGGGGGCGGGCGGACGTCCCTGCCACGGAGGGCTCGCGGGTCGCGGTCGACGCGCTGTGCACGACGTGGTGGCTCGGCTTCTGGCCGAGGCCCATGGCGCGCATGATGCCGCCCACGACGGCGCCGAGGAGGATCAGCGCGAACCCGGCCCAGAAGCCGACGGGGTTGGCCATCACCATGAAGGCGCCCGCGACGCAGAAACCGATGAAGGAAATGATGACACCGGTCCAGGCGGCCGGGGTGTGACCGTGGCTGCTGCCCGCCATGACTTGCTCCTCGATGCTGTGTACGTGTCGTAGTAGGCGTCGTACGTGTCGTACGGTCCCGAGCCCGCCCGTCACTGTCCGAGCCGGACGCTCACCGTCCATTGTCCCGTACGCTCCCGCCCGCCGGACGCGGGGGTGGCGTCTGGTTCGCCACATCCGCGCCGGGGTCAGGCGCCGGTCGGGTCCTCGCCCCGGTCCAGGGCCTTCCAGATCTCCTCGGGCCGGTCGGGGTCGGCCGGCCGGGCCGTGCGCCGGGGGCGGTCGGTGCCGCGCTCGTAGCGGCCGGACATGGCGGGCCACCGGCTGCCGAAGCGCAGGGCGAGCAGGCCGGCGAGCAGGATCAGCAGGCCGCCGGCGGCCGCCACGTAGGGCCAGCCGGTGTGGGTGAGGGCCGCGACCGAGGCGGAGGTGTCGCCGCTGGCCTGGGCGGCCCGCTCGTCCAGCACGGTGTCGTCGGAGGCCGAGACGAAGGCGGCGGCGGCGATGCCGGCGCCGGAGAGCGCGAGCAGCGCGGCGACGACGAACCGGCCCGCCCTGCGCACGGCGAAGACGGCGACGAGCGCGGCGAGGCCCACTATCGCGAGGGCCGCGGGGACGCCCGTGACGTCGCTGCCCTTGACGTTCAGCGGGAACGGGCCGCCGGCCACCGTCGCGGTGCCCTCCGCCCAGCGCTGCCGGGTCGCGAGCAGCGCCACGGCCGCGCCGAGCGCGCCGCACAGGAGGGCCACGGCGAGGCTCCGCCGGCCGGACCGGTGGGGCGCGGCGGCTTCGGAACGGGGGTCAGGTACGGCAGTCACGTACTCCACTATCGCCTGAACCCCGGGCGAACCGTCACCCGGGGTTCGTATGAGAAGCGCCCTACTTGCCCAGCCGGTTGGCGGTGTGCACCGCGCGCAGGACCGCCGCCGCCTTGTTGCGGCACTCCTGGTCCTCCGCCACGGGGTCGGAGTCGGCGACGATGCCGGCCCCGGCCTGCACGTACGCCGTGCCGTCGCGCAGCAGGGCGGTGCGGATGGCGATCGCGGTGTCGGAGTCGCCCGCGAAGTCCAGGTAGCCGACGCAGCCGCCGTACAGCCCGCGCCGGGACGGCTCCAGCTCGTCGATGATCTGCATCGCGCGCGGCTTGGGCGCGCCGGAGAGGGTGCCCGCCGGGAAGCACGCGGTGAGCACGTCGAAGGCGGTACGGCCCTCGGCCACCGTGCCGGTGACGGTCGAGACGATGTGCATCACGTGCGAGTAGCGCTCGACGGACATGAAGTCGACCACCTCGACCGAGCCGGGCTCGCAGACCCGGCCCAGGTCGTTGCGTCCGAGGTCCACCAGCATCAGGTGCTCGGCGCGCTCCTTGGGGTCGGCGAGCAGCTCCTCGGCGAGCGCCTGGTCCTCCTGCGGGGTGGCGCCGCGCGGCCGGGTGCCGGCGATGGGGTGCACCATGGCCCGCCCGTCCTCGACCTTGACCAGGGCCTCCGGGGAGGAGCCGACGACGTCGAAGCCGTCGAGGCGGAACAGGTACATGTACGGCGAGGGGTTGGTGGCCCTGAGCACCCGGTAGACGTCGAGGGCGCTCGCCGTGCACGGGGTCTCGAAGCGCTGGGAGGGCACGACCTGGAAGGCCTCGCCCGCGCGGATGCGCTCCTTGACGTCCTCGACCGCCCGCTGGAAGTCGGGGCCGCCCCACAGCGCGGTGTACTCGGGCAGCTCGGAGGGCGGCAGCACGGCCGGCGGCTGGGCCACCGCACGGGTGAGATCGGCCTCCATGGCGTCGAGCCGGGCCACCGCGTCGGCGTAGGCCTCGTCCACGCCGGTGTCGAGGTCGTTGTGGTTGATCGCGTTGGCGATCAGCAGGACCGAGCCCTCCCAGTGGTCCATCACGGCGAGGTCGCTGGTCAGGAGCATGGTCAGCTCGGGCAGCCGCAGGTCGTCGCGTTCGCCGGGGCCGATCTTCTCCAGCCGGCGCACGATGTCGTAGCCGAGGTAGCCGACCATGCCGCCGGTGAAGGGCGGCAGGCCCTCCTGGCGCGGGGTGTGCAGGGCCTGGATCGTGGCCCGCAGGGCGGCGAGCGGGTCGCCGTCGACGGGGACGCCGACCGGCGGGGTGCCGAGCCAGTGGGCCCGGCCGTCCCGCGCGGTGAGCGTGGCGGCGCTGCGCACGCCCACGAAGGAGTACCGGGACCAGGAGCGGCCGTTCTCCGCGGACTCCAGCAGGAAGGTCCCGGGGCGCTCGCCGGCCAGCTTGCGGTACAGCGCGACCGGGGTGTCGCCGTCGGCGAGGAGCTTGCGCGTGACCGGGATGACGCGGCGGTCGGTGGCGAGCTTGCGGAAGGTCTCGAGGTCCATGGCCGCAGACCTTACTGACCGGACGGGGCGGGACCGGAATCGGCGTGCTTGAGGAGTACGTCCTCGTCGAAGCAGGTGCGAGCGCCGGTGTGGCAGGCGGCGCCCACCTGGTCGACCTTGACCAGCACGGTGTCGGCGTCGCAGTCGAGGGCGACCGACTTCACCCACTGGACGTGTCCCGAGGTGTCGCCCTTGACCCAGTACTCCTGGCGGCTGCGGGACCAGTAGGTGCAGCGGCCGGTGGTGAGGGTGCGGCGCAGCGCCTCGTCGTCCATCCAGCCGAGCATCAGCACCTCGCCGGTGTCGTACTGCTGGGCGATGGCGGGCACGAGGCCGTCGGCGCTGCGCTTGAGGCGCGCGGCGATCTCCGGGTCGAGGCTGCCTGGGGGAACACGGTGGGAGGGCGTGCCGGTCGTGCGGGTCATGGGTGCCATTGTGCCGCGCCGCACGGACGGTGACCGTACGTGTCCAGTGGGCGGACCCGGGGCGGGGTCGTAGGCTGAGCCCATGTCGACCTTCGCCAAGCGTGAACGGCTTCTGCTCGCCGACCTCTTGGAAACCGTGGGTCCGGACGCGCCGACCCTGTGCGAGGGCTGGCGCGCCCGGGACCTGGCCGCACATGTGATCGTGCGTGAGCGCCGCCCGGACGCGGCCGGGGGCACGCTGATCAAGCAGCTCGCGCCCCGCCTGGAGAAGGTGATGGCGGAGTACACCGCGAAGCCGTACGAGGAGCTGATCCAGCTCATCCGCACGGGTCCGCCGCGCTTCTCGCCGTTCCAGCTCAAGCAGGTGGACGAGGCGGCGAACATCGTCGAGTTCTACGTCCACACCGAGGACGTCCGCCGCGCCCAGCCGGACTGGAGCCCGCGCGAGCTGGACCCCGTGTTCCAGGACGCCCTGTGGTCACGGCTGGAGCGCACCGCGCGGCTGGTGGCCCGGGGCGTGCCGACGGGGCTGGTGCTGCGCCGCCCGGACGGGCAGACGGCGGTGGCGCACCGGGGCACTCCGGTGGTGACGGCGACCGGGGAGCCCGCGGAGCTGCTGATGTACGTGTTCGGCCGGCAGAACGCGGCCAAGGTGGAGCTGGACGGCGAGGCGGACGCGATCGCCAAGCTGCACGACTCCAAGCAGCTGGGCATCTGAGGAGGGCCGGCGCGGGCGCGGGGAGAGTGCCTCAGCCGGGGAGCTCGGCGCGGCGCAGGGCCGGTACGGCGAGGGCGACGACCCCGCCGAGCCCGCAGACGGTCGCGCTGACCGCGTAGACCGGCCCCAGTCCCCAGGCGCCGATGGCGGCTGCCGCGAAGGGCATGCTCAGCGGGGTGAGGCCGAGGCTGATCAGGCCGGCCACGGCGGTGACGCGGCCCAGGTAGGCGGGGTCGGTGTGGGTCTGCAGCAGGGCCCCGCACAGGGCGCCGCTGAGCCCGGTGAGCAGGCCGACGAACAGGGCGGCGCCCACGGCGGCGGCAAGCGTCGGGACGTACGCGAGGGCGCCGACGGCCACGGAGCCCAGGGCACACGCGACGCCGGTGACCAGCCCGGCGCGCGGCAGCCGTCCCCGGACCGTCAGCAGCAGCGAGGCGGCCCCGGCGCCCACCGCGTATCCGGCCAGCACCCAGCCCATGCCGGGTGCGCCCCAGCCGCGCCGGTCGGCGAGCAGGGTGAGCCCGACGTTCAGCGGGCCGACGAAGCCCAGGTCGCCGAGGGCGATGGCGAGCATCAGCGGGGCGAGCACCCGGTGGCGGCGGATGTGCCGCAGTCCGGCGGCGAGGTCGCTCCAGGCGGTGGTCCTCCCGGTGCTCGCGTCGTCCCCGGGCAGGTTCTCCGCGGGCAGGTCCCGTATCCGCACGCCGAGCAGCAGCGGCACCGAGACGGCGATGAGCAGCCCGGCGAGCGTGAAGGCCGCGGGCGCCCCGCCGACCGCCACGCCGAGGCCGCCCAGCGGGGCGCCGGCCACGCCGGAGCACCGGATGGCGAGGCCGCGCATGCCCTGGACGCGGGCGAGCTGGCCGGGTTCGGTGAGGCGGGCCGGCAGCGCCCCGACGGCGGGCATGAAGACGGCGTCGACCGTGCCGAAGACCACTGCCAGCAGGGCCAGCGGCCACAGGCCGGGCCGGGTGAAGAACAGCAGGGCCGCCACGGCGAGGACGGCCGCGCAGCGGACGGCGTCGCTGCCGACGACCACCCGGCGTGGCCCGAACCGGTCGGCGACCACTCCCCCGCCCAGCATCAGCACGGCCCTCGGCACCGCGCTCGCCGACATCACCAGCCCCGCCTGCGCGGGGCTGCCGGCCCGTACGGCGGCCCAGGACAGGGCGAGGTAGTACACGCTGTCCCCGAGCATCGAGCAGGTGTAGGCGACGAGCCAGCGCAGCACGTTGGGGTCGCGGTGGGCCTGTACGGCGGGCGGCGGCGTGAGCGTGGCCGTCACTGCGGGGTCCTCTCAGAGGCGGAACGGGAAGCCGTACACGTGCAGCGCGACGTGTTCACGCCCCTCGGTCAGACCCGCGGCCTCGGCGGCCCGGCCCTGCTCGTCGTATCTGCGCAGGACCGCTTCCAGCTCCTCCTTGAGCGCGCCGAGTTCGGCGGGGGTGAGCCGCAGCCAGGACTCGCTGTCCACGGAGGCGGTGTTCCACTCGTGGCCCCAGGCGGGGCGCTGGTCGAGGTAGCGGCGGTACTGCTCGGCGCGCTGGTCGTGGAAGAGACGGGTGGCCGCGAGGTGTGCGGCGGCCTTGGCCGGTTCGCCGCGGAAGTCCTCGTCGCGGATGCTCACGCCGTCCGAGGCGGGCCGCCACCAGCGCTCCCGCCCGTCGGCCGTCTGCGGCTCGGCCTCCTCGATCAGGCCGTGCTCGGCGAGCTTGCGCAGGTGGTAGCTGACGAGGGAGACGGCCTCGTCCACGTGCTCGGCGAGCTTCGACGCCGTCGCGACGCCCTCGATGCACAGCAGCCGGTACAGGTTGGCCCTCAGGGGATGCGCGAGGGCCTTGAGGGTGCCCACGTCCGTGATCCGGCGGTTCTCCTGGCTGGCCATGATCACAGCCTAGATAGGAAAGAAAAGTTGCACAACAAAAATTGCACAACTTTCCCTTCTCATCTTTCCGGAGCTCGGCGCAGCGTGCGCGGGCCCGGCGCAGCCTCACCGCACCGGCGTGTCCGGGCCGGACACGGCGTCAGCGCACTGGCGTGCCCGGGCCCGACGCGGTCAGCGCACCGGCCGTCCCGCCTCCCGCAGGGCCTGCTTGACCTCGCCGATGCGCAGGTCCCCGAAGTGGAAGACGGAGGCGGCCAGGACCGCGTCGGCGCCGGCGGCGACGGCCGGGGGGAAGTCGGCCAGCTTGCCCGCACCGCCCGAGGCGATCACCGGGACGGTGACGTGCTTGCGCACGGCGGCGATCATCTCCAGGTCGTAGCCGTCCTTGGTGCCGTCGGCGTCCATGGAGTTCAGCAGGATCTCCCCGGCGCCCAGTTCGGCCGCCCGGTGCGCCCACTCCACGGCGTCGATGCCGGTGCCGCGGCGGCCCCCGTGGGTGGTCACCTCGAAGGAGCCGGACTCCGTGCGGCGCGCGTCCACCGACAGCACCAGCACCTGCCGGCCGAAACGCTCGGCGATCTCGCGGATCAGGTCGGGGCGGGCGATCGCGGCGGTGTTCACGCCCACCTTGTCGGCGCCCGCCCGCAGCAGCCGGTCCACGTCCTCGGCCGTGCGGACGCCGCCGCCGACCGTCAGCGGGATGAAGACCTGCTCGGCGGTGCGGCGCACCACGTCGTACGTCGTCTCCCGGTCGCCCGAGGACGCGGTGATGTCCAGGAACGTCAGCTCGTCGGCGCCCTCGGCGTCGTACACCTTGGCCATCTCGACGGGGTCACCCGCGTCGCGCAGGTTCTGGAAGTTGACACCCTTGACGACCCGGCCGTTGTCCACGTCCAGGCAGGGGATGACTCGGACCGCCAAGGTCATGAATCCACGGCTCCTTAAAAGGCCTCTAGCCTCTGAATGCTTCCAGTTCCACTTCGACCAGGATGCGCGGGTCGACGAAGCCCTCCACGACCAGCATGGTCGAGGCCGGGCGGACGGAGTCGAACAGCTCCTTGTGGGCGCGGCCCACCTCGTCGACATCCCGCTGATGGGTCAGGTACATCCTGGTCCTCAGCACCGACTCCGGGCCCAGCCCGAACTCGGCGATCGCGTCCAGCGCGCTGGTGAACGCCACCTTCGCCTGTTCGTACGGGTCGCCCTCGCCGTACAGGACGCTGCCCTTGAAGGACGTCGTGCCGGCCACCAGCACACGGTCCCCCGCCGCGACGGCACGGGCAGAACCGAAACTCTCTTCCCAGGGACTTCCGCTCTGCACGCGCCGCACGGCTTCGGACGTCATGACGACACAGCCTCCAAGGCCTCTTCCAGGGTGAACGCCTTCGCGTACAGGGCCTTCCCGACGATGGAGCCCTCGACACCGAGGGGTACCAGGTCGGCGATGGCCCGCAGGTCGTCCAGGGACGACACGCCGCCGGAGGCCACGACCGGCCGGTCCGTGGCGGCGCAGACGTTGCGCAGCAGCTCCAGGTTGGGGCCCTGGAGGGTGCCGTCCTTGGCGATGTCGGTGACGACGTAGCGGGCGCAGCCCTCCTTGTTCAGACGCTCCAGCGTCTCGTAGAGGTCGCCGCCGTCGCGGGTCCAGCCGCGGCCGCGCAGCGTGGTGCCCCGTACGTCCAGGCCCACGGCGATCCTGTCGCCGTGCTCGGCGATGACCTTGGCGACCCACTCGGGGGCCTCCAGGGCGGCGGTGCCGAGGTTGACGCGGGTGCAGCCGGTGGCGAGGGCGGCGGCGAGCGTGTCGTCGTCGCGGATGCCGCCGGACAGCTCCACCTTGATGTCCATCGCCCCGGTGACCTCGGCGATCAGGTCCCGGTTGTCGCCGGTGCCGAAGGCCGCGTCGAGGTCGACCAGGTGCAGCCACTCGGCGCCGGACCGCTGCCAGGCGAGGGCGGCCTCGAGCGGGGAGCCGTAGGAGGTCTCCGTCCCGGACTCGCCGTGCACGAGGCGGACGGCCTGGCCGTCGCGGACGTCGACGGCGGGGAGCAGTTCGAGCTTGGCCATGTCTCTACAGGGTTCCGATCCAGTTGGTGAGGAGCTGGGCGCCGGCGTCGCCGGACTTCTCGGGGTGGAACTGGGTGGCCCACAGGGCGCCGTTCTCCACGGCGGCCACGAAGGGCTTGCCGTGCGTCGCCCAGGTGACCTTGGGAGCCGCGATCACCGGGTTGTGCGACTGCAGCTGCCAGTCGTGGACTGCGTAGGAGTGCACGAAGTAGAAGCGGGCATCGGCGTCCAGGCCGGCGAACAGCTCCGAGTCGGCGGGGGCCTCGACGGTGTTCCAGCCCATGTGGGGCACCACGTCGGCCTCGAGCGGGGCGACCGTGCCGGGCCACTCGTCCAGGCCCTCGGCCTCCACGCCGTGCTCGATGCCGCGCGCGAAGAGGATCTGCATGCCGACGCAGATGCCCATGACCGGCCGCCCGCCGGACAGCCGCCGGTCGACGACCCAGTCGCCGCGGGCCTCGCGCAGGCCCCGCATGCAGGCGGCGAAGGCGCCGACGCCCGGCACGAGCAGCCCGTGGGCGTTCATCGCCTGGTCGAAGTCGCGGGTGATCTCGACGTCGGCGCCCACGCGCGCGAGGGCGCGCTCGGCGGACCGGACGTTGCCGAAGCCGTAGTCGAAGACGACGACCTTCTTGCCGGCGGTGGTCAATTCCACACCTCCAGCCGCATGACGCCCGCGACGAGGCACATGGCCGCGCCGACGGAGAGCAGCACGACGAGGCTCGTGGGCATCTTCTGCTTGACGAAGGAGATGATGCCGCCGACCAGGAAGAGACCGACGACGATCAACAGGGTGGAGAGGCCGTTCATGGGTTACAGCGCGCCCTTCGTGGAGGGGAGGATGCCGGCCGCGCGCGGGTCGCGCTCGGACGCGTAACGCAGCGCCCGGGCCAGCGCCTTGAACTGGCACTCCACGATGTGGTGCGCGTTGCGCCCGTACGGAACGTGCACGTGCAGCGCGATCTGCGCCTGGGCGACGAAGGACTCCAGGATGTGCCGGGTCATCGTCGTGTCGTACTCGCCGATCATCGGCGCCATGTTCTCCGGCTCGGTGTGCACGAGGTACGGGCGGCCGGAGAGGTCCACGGTGACCTGGGCGAGGGACTCGTCCAGCGGGACCGTGCAGTTGCCGAAGCGGTAGATGCCCACCTTGTCGCCGAGCGCCTGCTTGAAGGCGGCGCCGAGCGCGAGGGCGGTGTCCTCGATCGTGTGGTGGGAGTCGATGTGCAGGTCGCCGTCGGTCTTCACGGTCAGGTCGAACAGACCGTGCCGGCCGAGCTGGTCGAGCATGTGGTCGTAGAAGCCGACGCCGGTGGCGATGTCGGTCCGGCCCGTGCCGTCGAGATCGATCTCGACCAGCACCGAGGTCTCCTTGGTGGTGCGCTCCACGCGCCCTGCGCGGCTCATGCCTCAAGCTCCTTCTGGGGTGTGGGGGCGTCCCCCACAAAGCACGTCAACTCACGGACCGCGTCGAGGAACGCGTCGTTCTCCTCCGGGGTGCCGGCGGAGACCCGCAGCCACCCCGGCACGCCGTTGTCCCGGACCAGGACGCCCCGGTCGAGGATCCTCTGCCAGACCTCATGGGCGTTCGCGAACCGGCCGAACTGCACGAAGTTGGCGTCGGACTCGATCACCTCGTAGCCGATCGCGCGCAGTTCGGCGACCAGCCGGTCGCGCTCCGACTTCAGCTGCTCGACGTATCCCAGCAGCGTGTCGGTGTGCTCCAGGGCGGCCAGGGCGGTCGCCTGGGTGATGGCCGACAGGTGGTACGGCAGCCGGACCAGCTGGACGGCGTCCACGACCGCCGGGTCGGCGGCGAGGTAGCCGAGGCGCAGGCCCGCCGCGCCGAACGCCTTCGACATGGTGCGGGAGACGACCAGGTGGGGGCGGCCCGCCAGCAGCGGCAGCAGCGAGTCGCCGTGGCTGAACTCGATGTACGCCTCGTCCACGATCACCATCGACGGCTTGGCCGCCTGCGCCGCCTCGTACAGCGCGAGGACGGTCTCCGGCGGGACCGCGTTGCCCGTGGGGTTGTTGGGGGTGGTGACGAAGACGACGTCCGGCCTGTGCTCGGCGATCGCCTGCTCGGCGGCCGGGAGGTCGATGGTGAAGTCCTCGTTGCGGGGGCCGGAGATCCAGCCGGTGCCGGTGCCGCGCGCGATGAGCGAGTGCATCGAGTACGACGGCTCGAAGCCGATCGCCGTGCGGCCCGGTCCGCCGAAGGTCTGCAGCAGCTGCTGGATGACCTCGTTGGAGCCGTTGGCGGCCCACACGTTCTCCATGCCGAGCGGGTACCTGCCGGTCTTCGTCAGGTACTTGGCCAGCTCGGTGCGCAGCTGGACCGCGTCCCGGTCCGGGTAGCGGTTCAGGCCGCGGGCGGCCGCCCGGACCCGCTCGGCGATCCGGTCGACCAGCGGCTCGGGCAGCGGGTAGGGGTTCTCGTTGGTGTTCAGCCGTACGGGGACGTCCAACTGCGGCGCGCCGTACGGGGACGTGCCGCGCAGCTCGTCACGGATGGGGAGCGCGTCCCAACGGGACACAGGGGGGTTGCCGGTCACTTGCTCTCGGGTACCTTCCAGCCGAACCTCGCCTTGATCGCCGCGCCGTGCGCCGGCAGGTCCTCCGCCTCCGCCAGCGTCACCACGTGGTGCGCGACCTCGGCCAGCGCGTCCTTCGTGTAGTCGACGATGTGGATGCCGCGCAGGAAGGACTGCACGGACAGGCCCGAGGAGTGGCAGGCGCAGCCACCGGTGGGCAGGACGTGGTTGGACCCGGCCGCGTAGTCGCCCAGTGAGACGGGGGCCCAGGGGCCGATGAAGATCGCGCCCGCGTTGCGGACCCGGTCGGCCACCGCGGCGGCGTCGGCGGTCTGGATCTCCAGGTGCTCGGCGCCGTAGGCGTCGACCACCCTCAGGCCCTCGTCGATGCCGTCCACGAGGACGATCGCGGACTGTTTGCCCGCGAGGGCGGGGCGGATGCGGTCCTCGATGTGCCGGGTGGCCGCGACCTGCGGCTCCAGCTCCTTCTCCACCGCGTCCGCCAGTTCGACGGAGTCGGTGACGAGGACGGCCGCGGCCAGCGGGTCGTGCTCGGCCTGGCTGATCAGGTCCGAGGCCACGTGCACCGGGTCCGCCGTGTCGTCCGCGAGGATCGCGATCTCGGTGGGGCCGGCCTCGGTGTCGATGCCGATCCTGCCGGTGAAGTACCGCTTGGCGGCGGCGACCCAGATGTTGCCGGGGCCGGTGACCATGTTGGCCGGCGCGCAGGACTCGGTGCCGTGCGCGAACATCGCGACGGCCGTGGCGCCGCCCGCCGCGTACACCTCGTCCACGCCGAGCAGCGCGCACGCGGCCAGGATCGTCGGGTGCGGCAGCCCGCCGAAGGCGGCCTGCGCCGGGGAGGCGAGCGCGATCGACGCGACGCCGGCCTCCTGGGCCGGGACGGCGTTCATGATCACGGAGGACGGGTACACCGAGCGGCCGCCCGGCGCGTACAGCCCGACGCGCTCGACCGGCACCCACTTCTCGGTCACCGAGCCGCCGGGCACCACCTGCGTGGTGTGCGGGCCGCGCCGCTGCTCGCGGTGGACCAGGCGGGCGCGGCGGATGGACTCCTCCAGGGCTGCGCGCACGGCCGGGTCGAGGGCGTCGAGCGCGTCGGTGAGGGCCCGGGCCGGGACACGGACGGTTTCCAGCCGTACTCCGTCGAACTTCTCGGCGAAGTCGATCAGCGCCGCGTCGCCACGATGATGCACGGCCTCGCAGATCGGGCGCACCTTCTCCAGGGCGGCCTGAACGTCGAAGTCGGCTCGGGGCAGCAGGTCGCGCAGGGCGGGACCCTCGGGAAGGGCGTCGCCGCGCAGATCGATTCGGGAAATCACGGTTCCAATTCTCTCAGACCGGCGTCCGCGGTCGTCCGCGCGTATCAATGGCTGATACAGAACGCGGACGAGCGGCCGGGCCACGCGCCGGCCGGAACCCGGAAGATCCCCTTCACCCGGAGTGTTGCGGACGTCACTCAGCGGGCATGAACGGCTGTACGAAGTCCCGTGGTGGCGGAGGGAGAAGGAACAGCGGTGACCGAGGGGGCCGGCTTCCACGCCGGGGACCTGCCGGACGACCTGACCGCGGCCGAGGCGGGCATGTGGCAGGCGTTCCGCAACGGCAGCGTGTACGACCTGAGCAGCGGGGACGCCGTCGTGGACGACCCGCACGGCGGTCACCCGTGGGGTCCGGAGCGGTCCGTGCGGGCGCGCATCGTGTGCTGGCTGCTGCTGGACGGGCCGCCGGCGCTGGCCGGCCGGGTGGCCTCGCTGCAGCTCGCCGGGGTGCGGGTCACGGGCGTGCTGAACCTGGCGGGCGGCACGGTGCGGCCGTACGTGGAGCTGCGCGACTGCCGCTTCGACGAGGAGGTGCTGGTGCCGGAGGCGCGGTTCACGACCGTGCGCCTGGTGAACTGCTCGGTCCCGCGGCTGGAGGCGGCCCGCGTGCACACCGAGGGCGATCTGCACCTGCCCCGCTGCCGCTTCCAGAACGGGGTCCGGCTGACCGACGCGCACATCGGCACCGACCTGCTGCTCAACCAGGCGGTCGTGCACCGGGACCGCAGCGGCCGCTCGATCGCCGCGGACGGCCTGACCGTGGGCCAGGACCTCCAGGCGGAGATGCTGGATTCGCACGGCGAGCTGAGCCTGCGCGGCGCGAAGGTCGGCGTCTCGCTCAGCCTGCGCGGCGCGACGCTGGCCAACCCCTACGCCCGGTACGCCCTGAACGCCCCGCAGCTGACCGTCGAGCGCACCCTGTACCTGACCCCGGCCGGCGTCGGCAGCCCGCTGCTGAGCGGCATCACGCCCGCACGTGGCACGCGCATCCAGCGCTTCGAGTGCCGGGGCGGGACACGGCTGGACGACGGGCGGTTCGGGGACGCCGTGGACCTGGAGCGGGCCCGGTTCGACCTCACGGACGACCAGGAGCTGTCCCTGCGCCGGGTGCAGACGCCCGAGCTGCGCTTCCTCGGGGACAGCCCGCAGCGCGGGAAGGTCGTGCTGTCCGGGGCGCGGGTCGTCAACCTGGTGGACCGGGCGGCCGCCTGGCCGGGCGTCGGGAATCTGCACATGGGCGGGTTCACCTACGAGAACCTGGTGCCGCAGGGCCCCTTCCCGCTGACCCGGCGCCTGGACTGGGTGGCGTCGGCCACCGCCGAGTACGCCCCGGAGCCGTACGAGCGGCTGGCCGCGGTGCTGCGGGCGGCCGGGGAGGACGAGGACGCGCGCGAGGTGCTGCTCGCCAAGCAGCGCCGGCGCCGCGAGACGCTGCCGCCGGCCGCCAAGGTCTGGGGCTTCGTGCAGGACTGGACCGTGGCCTACGGCTACCGGCCGGGCCGGGCCGCGGTGTGGATGGCGGTGCTGTGGGCGGCGGGCACGCTCGCGTTCGCGCACGCCGACCACCCGCCGATCAACCGCGACGGCCATCCGTCCTGGAGCCCGGCCCTGTTCACGCTGGACCTGCTGCTGCCGGTGATCGACCTCGGCCAGATCGGCCAGTGGCAGTTGCGCGGCGCCTGGCAGTGGCTGGAGGCGGCGATGGTCCTGCTCGGCTGGATCCTGGCGACGACGGTGGCGGCGGGGGCGACGAGGCTGCTGCGCCGGAACTGACGGGTGCGCCGGCGCAGATGGATGCGCAACAGCTTCTGGGGGTGCGGCCGGCTCACGGCGGCGCGCGCGGCGACTCAGGGGGTGCGGGCGACTCAGGGGGTGCGGGGGGCTCGGCGGCTGAGAGGGTGCGGCCGGCGCAGGGGGAGCGCGGCGGCTCAGGGGTGCCGGAGGCCGGATGTGAGCACGATCGACCGGATGCGCGCACCAAGCGCACAAAAGTTGAACAGTCACCTTTTACCGGTCCTTGACTGTCGGCCGTACAACTTTCCGCGACTTCCCCCGAGCCTCTGGCGCGCTCCCGACCTGCGGTCTTTCAATGGTCGGCACCATGGCTCTGCTGCCCTCGTTCATCCGTCCGACCAGGATGACCAAACGCTCCGCACGCCCGGCCGACCGGCCGTCGGCCGGGGACGAGGTCGTGCTCGACGCGCCCGACGACCGCCTCTCCCCCGCGCTGGTCGCCGCCGCGGGCGGCGAGTACCACGCCGCCGCCGGCCTGCTGGCCGCCACCCGCGACGCGGCGGAGTGGGAGAACCGCGACCGCTACGCCCGGCGGCTGGCCGCCTTCGCCCGCTCCCGCCCCGAGTGGTTCGACGCCTGGCGCGCGGCCGCGCCGGACGATCCGGACGCCCTGCTGGTCGGGGCGCAACTGGCGGTGGACCGGGCCTGGCCCTCGCCGGCCCGCGCCGAGCTGCTGCGCGAGGCGAGCCCGCTCATCACCGCCGCGGCCCGCGCCGACGAGCGCGACCCGGTGCCGTGGCGGATCGCACTGGACCACGCGCGCGGGTCCCGGGCCGGGCACCGCTACTTCGAGGAGCTGTGGGCGGCGGCCGTCCGCCGTGCCCCGCACCACCACGGCTGCCATGTGGCCGCGCTGCGCTACCTGGCCACGTTCTGGCACGGCTCGCACCCGGAGTGCTTCGACTTCGCCGAGCGGGCCGCGCAGGACGCCCCGGCGGACTCGCTCGTCCAGGCGCTGCCGGCCCGGGCGGCCTTCGGCTATCTGACCGACGGCTGCGGTCCCGGGGTGCCGCGTGAACGCCTGGACGCGGCGGCCGACCGCGCCATCGCCCTGTCGGCGCGCTTCGCGCCGGCCGACCCGTGGCCCGCGGAGGTCCGCAACAAGCTGCTGTACGTCCTGCTGCGGCTGGACCGCCCGGACGATGCCCGAGCCCAGCTGCGGCTGATCGGGCCGTACGCCACGTCCTTCCCCTGGGACCTGTTCTCGGAGGACCCCCTCGGCCACTTCATGGGCCTGCGCGAGTACCTGTTCTCGCCGGGCCGGGTGCACCTTCCGGCCGGGCTGCTCGCCGGGCCCGCGGAGCTGCCCGGCGGGCACCGCGGTCACGCCCGCGCCGGTGACCACTAGGCTGGGGCGCCGTGACCACCGTCCGTCTCCCGCTCTTTCCGCTGAACTCGGTGCTGTTCCCGGGGCTCGTGCTGCCGCTGAACGTCTTCGAGGAGCGTTATCGCGCCATGATGCGCGAGCTCCTGAAGACCCCCGAGGAGGAGCCGCGCCGGTTCGCCGTCGTGGCGATCCGCGACGGCCACGAGGTGGCGCCGAGCGCCCCCGGCATGCCCGATCCCACGGCACAGCCCGAGCGGGGCCCGGCCGCGGGCTTCGGCCCGGACCCGCTCAAGGCCTTCCACGGCGTGGGCTGTGTGGCGGACGCGGCGACCATCCGGGAGCGCAGCGGCGGCACCTTCGAGGTGCTGGCGACCGGCACCACCCGGGTGCGGCTGCTGTCCGTGGACGCGTCCGGGCCGTTCCTGACGGCGGAGCTGGAGGAGCTGCCGGAGGAGCCCGGCGACGAGGCGGGTGCGCTGGCCGAGGGCGTGCTGCGGGCCTTCCGCCAGTACCAGAAGCGGCTGGCGGGCGCCCGCGAGCGCTCGATGGCGACGGGCGCGGACCTGCCGGACGACCCGGGCGTGGTGTCGTACCTGGTGGCGGCGGCGATGGTGCACGACACGCCGACCAAGCAGCGGCTGCTCCAGGCCCCGGACACCGCCTCCCGGCTGCGGGACGAGCTGAAACTCCTTCGCGGGGAGACCTCGATCATCCGTAGCCTGCCGTCGTTGCCCGCGTTCGAGCTGACGCGGACGCCGACCAGTCTCAACTGAGGGAACACCCGAGGGAGCCGGCACTCACCGATGGCGAAGAAGTCGAAGAAGCAGCAGTCCGGGGGCACGCCCGCGACGGTGGCCCTGACCGCGGCGGGCGTGGACTTCACGGTCCACGCCTACGACCACGATCCCTCGCACCCCTCGTACGGCGAGGAGGCGGCCGAGGCGATGGGCGTCTCCCCCGAGCGCGTCTTCAAGACCCTGGTGGCCGACGTCGACGGCTCCCTGGTGGTCGGTGTCGTGCCGGTGGCGGGCTCCCTGGACCTGAAGGCCCTCGCGGCGGCGGTCGGCGGCAAGCGCGCGGCCATGGCCGACCCGGCCCTCGCCGAGCGCACCACCGGGTACGTCCGCGGCGGCATCTCGCCGCTGGGCCAGCGCAAGAGGCTCCCGACGGTGCTGGACGACTCGGCCGAGGGCCACACGACCATCTGTGTCTCGGCGGGGCGCCGGGGCCTGGAGGTGGAGCTGGCCCCCGGCGACCTGGCCCGGCTGACGGGCGCGGTACTGGCACCGATCGGGCGGGGCTGAGCACGCCTTCGCTACGGCTGCTCCGGGTACCCCGGCTCGGGGTCCCGGGGCCCGAACAGCGCGGTCAGCCCGAGGTGCACCAGCAGCGCGGCCAGCGGCCACGCCAGCAGCGCGCCCTTCGCCGCGAGCTTCAGGGGCGCCAGGAAGACGACTCCCGCGCCCACGGCCTTCGCGTGCGCTATGACGTCGCGCTCGGGCCCGAGCAGCACCCCGAGCCGCCAGGCGAGCAGCGAGCCGAGCAGGCCGCCGACACCGAGGGCGACCACGAGCGGCACGCCCCCGCGCCGCCGGAGCAGGAACACCACGACCGCGCTGACCGCGCCGAAAGCCAGTCCGAGCAGAGTGAACGTTCCGTCCACACCGATCGACTGCTCGCCCTCGCTGTCCTTGCGGTAGACGAGCCAGTCCTTGCCGACGTGGGCGCCGACCACCGGCACGTCCGGCGCGAGCCACCACCACAGCAGCCCGAGCAGCACCCCGCCGAGCGCCACCGCCACGGTGATCACGGCGGCCTGCCGCACTTCGGTCTTCATCCCGGGGCCGTCCTGTTCGTAGCCGCCCCCGACCGGCGCCCCGGCGGGCGGCGGGGCCTGCCGGACCTGGTGCGGGGAGTCGTCGTGCGGGGGTGTCGGCGGAGTCAGCGGTGCGGTCACCTGAACATCGTGCCAGGCCGTGCCGCGCGCCGCGTCACCGGACGGCGGCCCTGCGGTACGCCCTCGTCGCCACGGCCAGCGAGACCACTCCGACACCCGCGCACACCCCCAGGTCAGCAAGGACGACGGCCCAGTCCGGGTGTGCCCCGAACGTGCGGGCGTAGGCCTCCACCCCGTAGGTGGAGGGCAGCAGGTCCCGGCCGAGCCGGATGATCTCCGGCATCCGGTCGGCCGGCAGCACGCCCAGCAGCAGCGCCGCCGACATGCCCAGCTGCCCGAGCAGCGTGGCCAGCTCCGGGCGGGGCGCGAGCAGCCCGCACGCGGCACCGAGCCCGGACAGCGCGGCCCCGGCGAGCGGGATGACGGCCAGCAGGATCCACAGGTTGGACAGCGGCAGCCCGAACAGCAGGCATCCGAAGACGGCGGTCACCAGCGTCCCGGGCACCGTGAAGGAGGCGTACGCCGCCGCCGCGCCCAGCACCACGGCGGCCGGCGGCACCGGCAGCGTGGCGTAGTGGTCGAGCCCGCCGCTGGCCCGCAGCTGCCCGAAGTACTGCGACAGCAGGTTCAGCGCCACGTACGCGACGACCAGCACCGACGACCCCGCCACCACGGACTGGGCCTCGCTTCCGCTGTCGACCACGCCCCGCATCATCACGGTGATGCCCACGGACTGGAAGGTGGCCACGAACAGCAGCGGGATCCGGGCCACCCGGGCCCGGGAGAGCTGGGCCCGGTAGACGGCCGCCAGCGACGGCCACAGGCGTGCGGGCGGCCCGAGCTCGGCCGCGCCCCGCGCCGCCTCCGGCACGACCCGGGCGTCGCCCGGCAGAACCTGAGCGGGTACGACACTCACGACGAGCTGCTCCTCTTCCCTCCGGCAGTCGCGTCCATCCATACGCGGCGCGCGGCCCGTACGCTCATGCCTTCACCAGTCCCTGCCGCGCGGCACCGCCCAGCGCCAGGTAGACGTCCTCCAGGCTGGGCGTGGCGAGGGTGAAGTCGTCCAGGGCGGCGAAGGCGGCCCCGCCGGTCACCGTGGCGACGGCGGCACGGGCCTCCTCGGGCGCGAGCCGCAGCGTCCATCGCCGGCCGGACTCCATGGCGCGCTCGCGCAGCGCGGCGACCTCGGGCACCTCCAGCGGAGCGCGCTCCCGCCACACCAGCTCCACCCGCACCTCGCCGGCGACCTGCTCCTTCAGCCCGGCGGGGGTGTCGCAGGCGATCACCCGGCCCCGGTCGAGCACGGCGACCCGGTCCAGCACGGTCTCGGCCTCGATGACGTTGTGGGTGACCAGCAGCACCGTCGCACCGTGCTCGGCGCGCCGCCGGTCGACGGCCGCCCACACCGCGCGCCGGGCCACCGGGTCCATGCCGGTGGTCGGCTCGTCCAGCACGAGCAGCGGCCGCTGTCCGACGAGGGCGGCGGCGAAGCAGGCGAGCCGCCGCTGGCCGCCGGAGAGCTTCTTCAGCGCCCGCCCCGCGATCGGGGTGAGCCCCAGCTCCTCCAGGACGGCGTCCCGCTCGGCCCGCGCCCGCCGAACGTCCAGGCCGCGCAGCCGTCCGGTGGTCTCGGCGGCGAGGGAGACGGTCAGCTCGTCCAGGGCCGAGGACTCCTGGCCCAGGTAGGCGAGAATCCGCGCGGCCCGCTCGGGGTGGCGCACGATGTCGTGGCCGAGGATCTCGACGCTGCCCGCGTCCGGCCGCAGCAACCCGGTCAGCTGGCGCACCAGGGTGGACTTGCCGGCGCCGTTCGGCCCGAGCAGCCCGAAGATCTCCCCGCGCCGCACGTCCAGCTCCACCCCGTCGGTGGCCCGCACCTCGGGCGCGCCCGGCGTGCCGCGCCGTCCCTTGACGGCCGGATAGGTCTTGCTGAGCCCGCGCACGCGTACGACCTCGTCATGCCGAAGTGCCTGTGCCGCGCGCGTCCTCACAAGGGACGAGGGTACGGGGTCGGGGGCCTTTACTCGCCCTTGGGGCGGCTCCTCACCCCGGGGCGGCCGGACCGCTCAGTCCGCGGCGGGCGCGTGCTGTTCGGCGGCGGCCGGCACGTCGATCTCCCGCCAGAACCCCGCCCGAATGGCGTAACGGTCGTGTTCGTCGATCTGGTCGTCCTTGTGCGCGAGCAGTCCGAACCTGGCGGCGTACCGCAGCAGCTCCCCGTCGATGCGGTGCGGGATGCGCGGGTACATCTGCGACAGCCGCTGCAGATGGACCTGGTCGCCGAGCCGGGACATCCAGCGGCGGGCGAAGACCTGCCCCACCTCGTACGGGTCGCCGCCGACGGCGGTGATGTCCTCCTCCCGGTCGGCCCAGCGCTGCTCGGCCGTGGTGAGCTGGGCCAGCGTCGGCATCGAGGCGACCTCGGGCGGTTCGAAGACCCCGCCCGGCCGGTCCACCCAGCCCTTGTCGGAGGACCAGCGCAGGGTCGCGGTGGCGGGGTGCTGCACGGGCTGCGAGCCGGGTGCGCGCAGCGCGGCGAGGTCCTTGGGGGTGGGGACGCCCTTGGCCGCGGGCAGGCGCTCCTGGGCGCCGTTCTCCGCGGCGGCCGACGGGTGCGCGCCCTGGTCGGCGGGCCGCTCGGCGGTCGCGTTGAGCGTGGACTCGGGCAGCGGCGCGGACAGGATCGCGGCGATCTCGGGCCGGGGCGCGGGCGGCGGGGCGCAGATCCCGGTCAGCTCCTTGACGCGGACGGCCTGGGTGATCCAGGCCCGGTCCAGCACGCGCCGCTCGTCGGCCTCGGCGACCAGGTCCTCGGACTGGTTGTAGTCGCCGTCGGCGGCCTGCACGGCCCACAGGTGGACGGCGACGCCGTGCTCCTTGGCGGCCATCATGCCGGGCAGCAGATCGCCGTCGCCGGTGACGAGGACGATGTCGGAGCAGGCGCGGTTGCGGGCCAGCTCGGTCAGCTCGGCGTGCATGGCGGCGTCGACGCCCTTCTGCGCCCAGCGTCCGTCGCTGCGGGTGAGGGCGCCGAGCCGGACGGTGACCCGGGGCATCACGCGCAGCCGGCGATGCTCCGGTTGGGGGACCCGGTCGGGGGCGCCGTCGAACCAGTAGATGCGCAGCAGCGGGCGCTCGGTGTCGGACTCGGCGCGGTCGCGCAGGGCCTGGATCAGCGCGGTGTGGTCGACGGTGATCCGGGACCGCGAGGGCTCACCGGCGAGGAGGCTGGCGGCGGCCCCCAGCAGATACCCGGCGTCCACCAGGACGATGCAGCGGTCCACGCGACTCACCCTCTTCCCCGGAGGTTTTGCTTCGACTTCCTTCGAGTCTGCCCGACCGCGCGAGGGTTAACGGCCCGAACTCGATCTTCGGCGTGGCGTTTGCGGGTCCCGCTCGCCCACCTCCCCTGTCACACACGGTAATTATCCGACATGCGATTGATGTCAGCGTATGTGAATCTGGTCCCGGCCCTGGCCCCTAGATCCCCCACAGGAGGCAGATCACCATGGCCAAGAACAAGAACCGCAAGCAGGCCGGCCCGCAGAACCGCGCGCCCCAGGCCGAGCAGGCACACGAGCACGCGCAGCGGCAGACGGAGGCGCACGAGTCCCCGGTGTCGCACATCCAGGGCGGCCCCGCTGAGGTCACCGGCAAGAAGCGGAAGAGCTTCGGCCACAACTAACGGGCCCGACTGACGGGCCCAGCTAACGGGCACAACTAACGGGCAGTTGAAGCCCAGGCACGCAGGAGGGGCGCACCCGTCGAGGGTGCGCCCCTTCGTCCATGGGGGGTTCAGCCCGCGAGGCAGGACGGGCCGAGCAGCACCTTGAGGTCGCCGAAGAGCGCGGGGTCGGGCTTGACCCGGTGCCGGTCCAGGCGCAGCACGGTGGTCTTGCGCGGGCCCTGGAGCCTGATGCGGACCTCGCTGTCGCCCTTGTGGTGGCTGAGGATCTCGCCGAGGCGGCTGACCATCGGCGGGGTCACCTTCATGGCCGGGATGGTGAGCACCACGGGCGCGTTGGCGCCGGCGTTGGACAGGTCGGGGACCATCAGCTCCATCGCGACGAGCCGGGGCACGTCCTCCCGCTTGTCGAGGCGGCCCTTGACGAACACCACGGCGTCCTCGACGAGTTGGGTGGACACCAGCTGGTAGGTCGCCGGGAAGAACATGCACTCGATGGAGCCCGCGAGGTCCTCCACGGTGGCGATCGCCCAGGCGTTGCCCTGCTTGGTCATCTTGCGCTGGAGACCGGAGATGATGCCGCCGATGGTGACGACCGCGCCGTCGGCGTGCTCCCCGCCGGTGAGCTGGGCGATGCCCGCGTCGGCCTTGTCGGCGAGGACGTGCTCCAGGCCGAAGAGCGGGTGGTCGGAGACGTACAGACCGAGCATCTCCCGCTCCTGGGCGAGCAGATACGTCTTGTCCCACTCGTCGGTGGAGAACTCCACGTCGAGTCCGAAGCCGGGCTCGCTGCCGGTGTCCTCGCCCATGCCCCCGAAGAGGTCGAACTGCCCCTCGGCCTCCTTGCGCTTGACCGCGACCACGTTGTCGATCATCGGCTCGTACTGGGCCATGAGCCCCTTGCGGGTGTGGCCCATCGAGTCGAAGGCGCCCGCCTTGATGAGGGATTCGGTGGTGCGCTTGTTGCAGACCACCGCCTCGACCTTGTCGAGGTAGTCGGGGAAGGAGGCGTACTTCCCCTTCGCCTTGCGGCACTTGATGATCGACTCGACGACGTTCGTGCCGACGTTGCGGACGGCGGAGAGGCCGAAGAGGATCACGTCGTCGCCCTGGGCGGCGAAGTTGGACTCCGACTCGTTGACGTTCGGCGGGAGCACCCTGATGCCCATGCGGCGGCACTCGTTGAGGTACACGGCCGACTTGTCCTTGTCGTCCTTGACGGACGTCAGCAGCGCGGCCATGTACTCGGCGGGGTGGTTCGCCTTCAGGTAGGCGGTCCAGTACGACACCAGGCCGTACGCGGCGGAGTGCGCCTTGTTGAAGGCGTAGCCGGCGAAGGGCACCAGCACGTCCCAGAGCGCCTGGATGGCCTCGTCGCTGTAGCCGTTCTTGCGGGCGCCGGCCTGGAAGATGGTGAAGTTCTTCGCCAGCTCCTCGGGCTTCTTCTTGCCCATGACGCGGCGGAGGATGTCGGCCTCGCCGAGCGAGTAGCCGGCGATGATCTGGGCGGCCTTCTGCACCTGCTCCTGGTAGACGATCAGGCCGTAGGTGACGTCCAGGACCTCCTTGAGCGGCTCCTCCAGCTCGGGGTGGATCGGCGTGATCTCCTGCTGCCCGTTCTTGCGCAGCGCGTAGTTCGTGTGGGAGTTCATGCCCATCGGGCCCGGCCGGTACAGGGCCGACACGGCGGAGATGTCCTCGAAGTTGTCGGGCTTCATCAGCCTGAGCAGGGACCGCATGGGGCCGCCGTCGAACTGGAAGACACCGAGGGTGTCGCCGCGCTGGAGCAGATCGAAGGTCTTGGGGTCGTCGAGCGGCAAGGAGAGCAGGTCGATGTCGAGGCCCTTGTTGGCCTTCACCATCTTGACCGCGTCGTCCATGATCGTGAGGTTGCGCAGGCCCAGGAAGTCCATCTTCAGCAGGCCGAGCGACTCACAGCTCGGGTAGTCCCACTGCGTGATGGTGACGCCGTCGGTGTGCCTGACCCAGACCGGGACGTGCTCGGTGATGGTCTCGCTGGACATGATCACGCCGGCCGCGTGCACGCCCATCTGCCGCACCAGGCCCTCCACGCCGCGCGCGGTGTCGATGACCTTCTTCACGTCCGGCTCGTTCTCGTACATCGAGCGGACCTCGCCCGCCTCGCTGTAGCGCGGGTGGCTGGGGTCGGTGATGCCGGACAGCGGGATGCCCTTGCCGAGGACGTCGGCGGGCATGGCCTTGGTGATGCGGTCGCCCATCGCGTACGGGTAGCCCAGCACGCGCGCGGAGTCCTTGATGGCGTTCTTGGCCTTGATGGTGCCGTAGGTGCCGATCATGGCGACCTTGTCGGCCCCGTACTTCTCGGTCACGTACCGGATCACCTCGACGCGCCGGCGCTCGTCGAAGTCGATGTCGACATCGGGCATCGAGATGCGCTCGGGGTTGAGGAACCGCTCGAAGATCAGGCCGTGCGGGATCGGGTCGAGGTCGGTGATGCCGAGCGCGTAGGCGACGATCGAGCCCGCCGCGGAGCCACGGCCGGGGCCGACGGCGATGCCGTTCTTCTTGGCCCACATGATGAAGTCGGCGACCACGAGGAAGTAGCCGGGGAACCCCATCTGGATGATGACGTCCATCTCGTACTCGGCCTGCTTCTGGCGGTCCTCGGGGATGCCGCCCGGGTAGCGGCGCTCCATGCCGCGGCGGACCTCCTCCTGGAACCAGGTGACCTCGGTGTAGCCCTCGGGGATGTCGAACTTGGGCATGAGGTCGCGCTTCTCGAACATGCCGGTGGTGTCCACCATCTCGGCGACGAGGAGCGTGTTGGCGCACCCCTCCTGCCAGGCGTCCGAGGAGTCGATGGCGTACATCTCGTCCGTGGACTTCAGGTAGTAGCCGGTGCCGTCGAACTTGAAGCGGTCGGGGTCGGAGAGGTTCTTGCCGGTCTGGATGCACAGCAGGGCGTCGTGGGCACCGGCCTCGTGCGCGTAGGTGTAGTGCGAGTCGTTGGTGACCAGCGGCGGGATGCCGAGCTTCCGGCCGATCTCCAGCAGGCCGTCGCGGACCCGGCGCTCGATCTCGATGCCGTGGTCCATCAGCTCCAGGAAGTAGCGGTCCTTGCCGAAGATGTCCTGGTAGTCGGCGGCGGCCTTGAGGGCCTCGTCGAAGTGGCCGAGGCGCAGCCGGGTCTGCACCTCGCCCGAGGGGCAGCCGGTGGAGGCGACGATGCCCTCGGACCACTGGGCGATGGTCTCCTTGTCCATGCGGGGCCACTTCTGCAGCCAGCCCTCGGCGTAGGCGTCCGAGGAGAGGCGGAAGAGGTTGTGCAGGCCCGTCTTGTCCACGGCCCACATCGTCTTGTGGGTGTAACCACCGGATCCGGAGACGTCGTCCTTCTTCTGGTGCGGCTGCCCCCAGAGGATCTTGCGTTTGTTGCGCCGGGACTCGGGGGCGACATACGCCTCGATCCCGATGATCGGAGTGATTCCGGCCTTCTTCGCGGAGTGGAAGAAGTCGTACGCCCCGTGCAGGTTGCCGTGGTCGGACATGGCGATGTGCGTCATGCCCATCTCGTTGCAGGCGTTGAACATGTCCTTCAGCCGCGCGGCACCGTCCAGCAGCGAGTACTGGGTGTGGACGTGCAGGTGCGTGAAGGGCGGCTTCGACACGGTTGAGCCTCCGGGGCAGACACTCGGCGACGGGCTGGCGGACAGTTCTGTGGTCAGCGTCGAAGTCTATGCCCGGGCACTGACACTGGTAGGAATTCCGTGGCGCGAGGCGCCTCCCTGAGGGGTCGCGGCCGGGTGACGGGCGGGCGCCTTTCCCGCGTACCTTCATGGGGAACCGGGCACTCCCGCGTGGCGTCGCCCGTTGGAGACGGCAGAAGCGCCGTCGTACAGGTCATGCACGCACAGCACCAGGAGGCACCCAGCGATGTCGGTCCCCCAGCTCAACGACGAGCAGCGCGGCGAGGAGATCCTCGCCGTCTTCGACACCGCCTTCGGCCGGCTCCTGGCCGCCGATCCGGCCGCGTTCCGGGTGAAGTTCCGGAAGATGGCGGCCTCGGCCTTCGCGTTCTACCGGGGCACGGCGTGCCTCTTCTACCACGACCTCGACGCGGACCGGCGCGGCGGCCCCTACCTGGACGAGCGCACCTCGCGCGTGTGGATCCACGGCGACCTGCACGCGGAGAACTTCGGCACCTACATGGACTCCAACGGCCGCCTGGTCTTCAACGTCAACGACTTCGACGAGGCCTACGTCGGCCCCTTCACCTGGGACCTGAAGCGCTTCTGCGCCTCCGTGGCGCTCATCGGGTACGCGAAGGCGCTGAGCGACGAACAGATCACCGAGCTGGTGACGATCTACGCGGCCGCCTACCGCGAGCGCATCCACGCCCTGGCCACGGGCGCCAAGAGCGACGAGGTGCCGCCGTTCACCCTGGACACCGCGGAGGGTCCGCTGCTGGGCGCCCTGCGGGCCGCGCGCTCGCTGACCCGCTTCGAGCTGCTGGACTCGATGACCGAGATCCGCGACTTCGAGCGCCGCTTCGCTCCCGGCGGCGGCTCCATCGAGCTGGACGCGGCCACCCGCTACAAGGTCCTCGCGGCCTTCGACGGCTATCTGGAGACGCTGCCGGACTCCTCACTGGCCCGCCCGGACTCCTACCGGGTGAAGGACGTCGTGGGCCGCCGGGGCATCGGCATCGGCTCGGCCGGCCTGCCGTCGTACAACATCCTCCTGGAGGGTCACAGCGACGCCCTGGAGAACGATGTCGTGATCTACATCAAGCAGGCCCAGACCCCGGCCGTCTCCCGGCACATCACGGACCCGGCCATCGCCGGGTACTTCCGGCACGAGGGCCACCGCACGGTGATCTCCCAGCGGGCCCTGCAGGCGCACGCCGACCCGTGGCTGGGCTGGACCGAGCTGGACGGTGCCGGCCAGCTGGTCGCCGAGGTCTCGCCGTACGCGGTCGACCTGGACTGGGGCGACATCGACGACCCGGAGGAGATCGCGCAGGTCGTGGCCGACCTGGGCCGCGCCACGGCCGCCATGCACGCGGCGGCGGACGACCAGTCGGGCGAGTCCCTGGTGCCGTTCTCCACCGAGCGGGCCATCGACGCGGCGCTCGCGGCCGACGAGGAGGGCTTCGCGCCGCTCCTGGTGGACTTCGCGCACTCCTACGGCGCCCGCGCGCGTGCGGACCACCAGATCTTCGTCGACCTGTTCCGCAACGGCCGGATTCCGGGGCTGTAACCTTCACGACCTCACAGGCACCCTTTAGGGGTCCCTTACCCCGGTACGTGACAGACTCTCTTTTCGGTATGGACACATCCGGCACCCGGCTCAGAGCAGTGCGCGCGGCGATGTTCACGGCCTTCGTCGTGACGATCGGCACCGCGTCGCACGTGCTGCTGTCCCGGGCCGCCCTGCCGGCCGGGACCGTGGCGGCCGTCGCCGCCGGGGTGTTCGTGACCGCGTACGCGCTGGCGGGCCGCGAGCGCGGCTTCGGTCGCATCGCGGCCCTGCTCGTCCCGCTGGAGCTGGCCGCCGACACCGTGTTCACCACCGGTCAGCACACCTGCTACGGCCGGGCGGGCGGCCCGATCGCGGGCCCGCTGCGCGCGGTCGGCTTCGACGTGCTGTGCCACGGCGGGGCGGTCGGC